>CAYRJF010000049.1:0-4338 GCA_964424365.1 uncultured Gammaproteobacteria bacterium
CCTCTCCGAGCTCTTTTAGCTCTTTTTCATTAATTTTGGCATTCATTTCCAAAACTACGTTGGCTTTGCCGTTTTCGTCATCAAAAAAACGCCATCCGGCCTCTTCTAGCAGTTTGTTTATTTTGATTCTGGCTTGTGCTTCTTTGGGCATATTTTTATATTTTAAAACTATTCAGCCTCCTTTTTAAATTTATTTTAGTTAATTTAACTTTACCACCATAAACCCTATAAATCAAGAAGTCCCAAACAGTTATTTGGGCACAATTTAATTTAATTTAGTTCGAATTCCGTTTCTCGTCAAAAAAACACCGGATTTTACTCCGATGTCTTTTTGACTAAAATTAATGATGTTTTGCGGTCTCTCGAAAGACGCTGATGCTTGCTCGGGGTCGCGGATGACGTTAGAACCAAAGTGAAATAATTTATTCAAAATTCAAGATCTGACCCCATTATTACATTACCCCATTACAAAACAACTCCACCGGATTTATTTTAAATTGCAACATTTTGGCCGTATCTCTGCCTCCGTCGCCACCTTTTCTCTGCATTCCGATTTTGCCAATTTTTAAACTTCCCTGATCAGTGATTCTAACTTCGCCCTGACCAAAAACATTCATTGCTTCATTTATTGATTTCAAAACCCAGGCCTCTTCACCATTCGCTTTCAATATTACTAAAACCCAATCTGCCGAAAACTCTCCTCTGCCCTTTAATAAATCGGAGGTGATAAGTATTCTGTTTTCACTAAAAAATTTTATTATCTTTTCCTGATCTTCTTGCTTCATTTCCGACAAAAGCATTCTGCGCGGGTCTTTAAGCTTTTTAGATCTCGGCTTTGCTTCCCCGGTAAAAAGCTTCAATATTTTAACCACATCTTGAGGCATGTTCCAAAGTTCAACATAATTATCAACCCACCTCTTGTCAATCTGATTAAATCCCTGCGGATTGCTTACCAATTTGACCTGCAGATTTTGTAAATCTTCTTGAGATTTTAATTTTATTACGATTTTAATTCTCACTTGTATGTCGGATTTATAATGCCCCTTTATTTTTTGAGCTTTAACAAATTCTATATCATCAATCTTATAACCCATTTCTTTTAACCAAGCCTGGGCGGTCTCGTCGGTTTTCCATTTGTTAAAAGTCGCGACAACATCTTTTTCATTTTTAAAACCTCCTTTGGCCGTTTTTGACCCCAATTTTATCAAAGCTTTTTTGTCCATATTTTTGAATTATTTCCAATAAATTAGAAGAGATCCTCTCTATAACGTTTACCGTCATGGCGTTCCCGGCTTGAGGTAGAAGTAAACTGTTATTAATTTTTCCTTTGGCTTTCCAGGCTATATTTTTTGGAAAACCTTGTAAAAGCAAAGATTCAAAACCGGATAATTTTCTCAATTTTCCGTTTTTCACATAAAAAATTCCATGTCTCCCGGTTCTTAACGTGGGAACTTTATCTTTATAAAGTCTTAAATCCGATTGTCTGGTATCCAAAACCAAATAATCTCTTTTAAGCAGATCGTTTAAATTATATTTACCTTTATTGTATTTGTTTTCTAAATATCTAAGGAAAGTTTTATAAGAACTCTCATCTTCCCTGAATTCAAAGCTCTCATCTTCGTCTATTAAGTATTCTGATAATTTGGGGGTGTCGGAAATATCAACAAAACCAAGGTCGTCTTCCTCGGCTAAATCTTCTCTTATTCCGACAATATAGATCCTCTCTCTCATTTGAGGAACCCCGTGATGTTCACTGTTTAAAATTTGACTAAACAATATTTTGTATCCCGCTTTTTGCAGTTCATTTAAAATTGTCTTAATGGTTTTACCTCCGTCATGATTCACTAGACCTTTAACATTTTCCAAAATAAAATATTTTACTTTTTTTTCAATCATTATTCTGATTAAACCATAGATCACCAACCCCCTGTCGTCATTCATCCCTCTTCTTCTTCCCACTATAGAAAAAGTTTGGCAAGGAAAACCCGCTATCATTAAATCAAAATCGGGTAAATCTCTCCCCTTTATTTTCATTAAGTCTCCGAAATTTTTTTCGTCCGAGCCAAAAAATTCTCTATAAGTCTGTTCGGAATTTTCGTCGATTTCAGAAAAACCCACACATTTCATCCCGTTTTTTTCAAGGCCAATTCTGCCCGCGCCAATACCGGCGCAAAAATCCATAAATCTTAGTTGTTTGTTGTTGCCCGTTTGAATCATAAACAAGTATTATTATAAATATATTACTTCATTTTTGTTATTTTGTCCACAACTTGTGTTTCGGTTAGAATTCGGCTATAATCTATAATAACATATGAATACTATAACGAAAAGGCAAAAAGAAATTTTGGACTTCGTGGTCAAGTATATTAAAGAACACGGATATTCCCCTTTTTACGAGGAAATAAGTAAAAAATTCGGCCTCTCCGCTCTTTCCACCGTTCACGAACATATCAACGAACTTGTGGGAAAAGGATATTTGGCCAAGGACGAACACAAAGAGCGGGGCTTGTATTTGCCCAAAAAACAAAAAGAGTATTTGGAAGTCCCTTTGGCGGGTCTGATAACCTGCGGAAAGCCGATTGAAGCAATCGAAGAAAAAAGCGAAGTTATTAAAGTGGCCCGGGAGCAATCCCTGAAAGGAAATCTTTACGCCTTGCGAGCCAAGGGCGATTCCATGATCGGCGAGGGTATATTCGACGGCGATGTCATAATCGTAAAGAAACAAAATTCGGCGGAGAACGGCGACACGGTGGTGGCGATTATCGACGATAACGAAGCCACCTTAAAAAAGTTTTATCGAGAAACAAAACACATAAAACTTCAACCGGCCAACCCCGAACACAAACCGATATACAGAAAACAAGCGGAAATTCGCGGAGTGGTGGTGAAAATAATCAGAAATTTCAAATAATGACGGTGGTACACTGCCATCTTTTTTGATATTCAATGCTCGGGGACGTGGATTCGAACCACGGCTACTGGGACCAGAACCCAGCGTCCTACCACTAGACGATCCCCGAAAAATTTTTATTAAAATATTCTCTAAAATATTTAGTCGATTCCACTTTTCCGCAAATATATTCTTTATAGCGTCTTTTTAAATCATCTGTGGAACCGGCGTATAAATTGTCATTTGATAAATGTAGAATATACGCGTAAAACATAGCTTTAATTGGATTCGCCATGCACCATAAAGGTGCATGGCGCCCTAAACCTTTATGGTTTAGGGCGAACCACGGCTACTGGGACCAGAACCCAGCGTCCTACCACTAGACGATCCCCGAATGCAAATTTCGATTTTCGAATTGCGATTTTCGAATTCAAAATTCTAACTTCAAAATTCCATATTCTACACCCGAAATTCTAACTTCTATCCCTCAAATTCTGCAATTCTCTTTTTTATCCTGGGTAAAGCTGTCCGGGTGGCTTTTTCTCCGGACTCTATAAACTTTTTTATATTATAAAATTTAAAGCTATCAATGGTTCCTCGCATTTCCGGTTTAATTAAAACTACTTTTTTATTACTCTCTACATTATTTTTAGCCACCTGGCTTCTGATAATCTCGTAAGATTGCACCAGGGAGGTAATCATACCCGGCTTCTTTTCAAAATCTACCTGCCTTTTAATAATTAAATCTACCGCAATTATGATATCCATACCCATATCTTCCAAAACATTTACCGGAGTGCAGTTAACCACGCCTCCGTCCACTAAATATCTATCCCCTATCTTAACCGGGGGAAAAATTCCGGGGACACTAATACTGGCGCGCACAGCTTGAGCTAAGTTACCCTCTTTGATAACTACTTCCCCGCCAGTGGCCAAATCAGTAGCCACGACACGCATAGGAACATCAGTGTCTTTAAAATCTTTTTTTTCTAAAAAATTATTAATATACCTTTCCACCTTTTTACCTTTTAATACGGAACGCTTGGGATTAGCTAAATCAAGCATTTTTTTGATTGCTTTTCGTTTGTTAAAAGTAACCGCCTCGTCCTCCATTTCTTTAACACTCAATCCGGTAGCATAACAAGCTCCCACGAAAGAACCCATACTGACCCCAGCTAAAGCGTCAAGTTTAATTCCCTCCTTCTCTAAAACTTTTAAAACGCCAATGTGAGCCAGTCCCCGGGCTCCGCCTCCCCCTAGAGCTAATCCGACTTTTAAATTTTTCTTGCCACTCGCCATATACAAAAAACTAATTTATTACCTTTCCGCCAAAGGTTTTTAAAATATTATCAATTACTTCATCATCTCCCGTGTTTTTCTTGTTATCCTCTTCTTTCCGGCTTTTCTTCTTTTCTTCTTCGCCCTTTTTATCTGCACCACCCTGCCCT
>CAYRJF010000049.1:4438-6036 GCA_964424365.1 uncultured Gammaproteobacteria bacterium
TGCGGTGAGCTTGTCGAATCCGTCGAAGGAGCCTGCCCTGCCTGTCCCGAGCTTTGCCGAGGGGAGCTCGCCGAAGGGGTTGAAATATCGTGGCCACTATAGTGGCCACTATAGTGGCCATTACCGTTGGCAATTTCCAGCTTCTCGTCTACCAGGGTTTCCACAGATAAGTCCTCGTTAAAAACTTCCTTTAAAGTTTTTTCCACTAAATTTCGAATATTTCCGTCTTCTAAACGCTCCTTGTGAAATTTATATTTAAAAGCTAAACAAAGTTTACCGTCTTTAATATTTTGGGGTTTGCAAACTTTTAAAATAAAAGATAAGGAGTGGTTATATTTTTTCACTTTAGCTAAAACTTCATTCCAACGGGAAGTAATATAATCAACTTTTCCGCTTGTCTGTCCTCCGGCCCGAGGTTTGGCCGGCCTTGTTTTCTCCTCAACACCGAAACTGTTTCCGCCTTGAGGCGATCCGCTTCCTGTGGTTTTAGGCGGCTCCTTCTTTTCTTCTGAACATAGCTCTACAACAGCCAACTCTAAAGGAAGCTGAATAATAAAACTGCTCCGAACCGCGCTTCTAACATTTAAGAATTTATTTAAAAAATTAACCAGTTGCTCCAGGTTTAGCTGGTCGGAAACTTCATTTAATTTCATCTCCAGGTTCTCGCCCAAATCCAGACCCATTTTTTCTCCCAAAGAAGGACTGATTTTACCTACCATAACTTTACGCAGAGTTTCAATCAAATCGCTTATAAAGGCCTTTAAATCAACTCCTTCTTCCACTAATTTATTGACAAGCCCAATCCCTCCGGATGCGTCTTTGCGAGCTAAGATTTCAATCAAATTAACAATTTCAGTTATATCACTTCGGGGTAAAACCAAATCCGCTTCTTTCTGGGTAATATTTTTTCCGGAAATCGCCACAATTTGACCCAAAAGACTTTCCGCATCTCTCATATACCCCTCGGAATGACGGGCTATGGCCTCTAAAATATTTTTTTCCGCCTTTATCCCCTCTTGCTCGGTTATATACTTTAATTTTTCCGTGATTTCACCCACTCCGATCTTTTTAAAATCAAACCTTTGGCAACGGGAAATTATGGTCTCGGGCATTTTGTGCACTTCTGTAGTGCATAGAATAAAGACCACATTAGCCGGAGGCTCTTCCAGAGTTTTTAAAAGTGCGTTAAAAGCGGAGACCGAGAGCATGTGCACTTCATCAATTATAAAAACTTTGTACTTTCTCCGGGAAGGGGAAATCCGGGAATTGGCAATAATATTTTCTCGGACATTGTCCACTCCGGTGTGGCTGGCGGCATCAATTTCGATTATATCAAGACTTCGTCCCGCGGTTATTTCCAGACAGGACTCGCATTTATTACAAGGTTCTGATTCGCCCTTTTTCCTGTTTAAACAATTTATTGATTTGGCAAAGACTCGAGCCAAAGTGGTCTTCCCCACCGCCCTGGGTCCGCAAAAAAGATAGGCATGAGAAAAATTATCAGAAACTATCTGATTTTCCAAAGTTACTTTAATCGATTTTTGCCCCACCACTTCTTTATAGTTTTGAGGCCTGTATTTTCGATAGAGTGTAGCCAT
>CAYRJF010000050.1:0-3166 GCA_964424365.1 uncultured Gammaproteobacteria bacterium
ACAATAAAAAATCCCGAATCGGGAAAATCAACTAACTAAAACTATTGGTTTATTTCTTTTTTTTTGGTATAATAAAAATATATAAAATTAAACCGATTATGTCAAACTTATGCCAGAAGAAAACAATCAAAACAATCAAGAAATTAGCTGGGAAGTTCCGGAATATCGGAAGCCGGCTCGAGGGAAAGGTTGGTATTTTATAGCCGGCCTGTTGGCGATAATTTTTCTGGGTTATTCTTTGCTTATTCAAAATTTCCTCTTTGCTATTTTAATAATTTTGGCTGTAATTGTAGTTATGTTAAATGAGGGGCGTGAAGCCATAAAAGTCCAAGTTCAGCTAACTCCCGAAGGGATAAAAATTGGTAGGAATTTTTATGACTATGATGGTCTGGAAAATTTCTCTATCATTTACAAACCCGATGATGGTGTTAAAAATTTATATTTTGAGTTTAATAACAGTTTAAAACAAAGACTGTCAATCAATTTGGAGGACAGAAATCCGGTTAAAATTAGAAGTTTCCTTTCCCATTATTTAGAGGAAGATACGGATCGAAGCAATCCTCCGCTTTCGGAAAAATTAGCAGACTTATTTAAACTTTAATAGAGTATACGCGAAAAAACTTGACTCCCGGTCAAGTTTTTGATTTGATAGAATATAATTACAAATTCACTAATTTCTCACAAATACACAAATAAAATACATTTTTTAGCTTAAATTTAATCAAATGAGTTTGTTATTTGAGCTTTGTCATTTGAGCTTAAAAATTGCCCTCATAGTTCAGCCGGATAGAACGTCGGCTTGCGGAGCCGGAGGTCAGAGGTTCAAGTCCTCTTGAGGGCACTAATCTGCAAAATTAGAACAATTTCATTTAATAACCAACTTTGGCTGTAACTTATTTTACTTATTTTACATTTTATACTTATTTCAACCAACTTATTTTACTTATTTCTAATCTGTACTATATTTGCATTAATTTAAATTTGAAGGATTTGCATTAATTTGAAGATTCGCATTATTGTAACTTATTTTACATATTTTACTTATTTCACTTATTTTTTATCATGAACCTAGACGACCCCTTAAGTGTTATCCCCCGCCTCGGGCCCACTGCCGTGGGCCGTTTTAAAAAATTGGATATTAAAACTATTCGGGATTTAATTTACTTTTTCCCTTTTCGCTATGAGGACTTTAGCCAAATTACCGAAATTAAGGATGCGCAAGAGGGAGGGGAGGTAAATGTCCTGGGCTGGATTGAGCTTATCCAAAACCGCCGGAGCAAGAAAAAAAGGATGAACCTAACCGAGGCCCTGATTAAAGACAATAGCGGAGAAATTAAAGCGCTTTGGTTTAATCAGCCCTTCTTAACCCGCAACTTAAAAGTCGGGGACAAAATCTCTCTGGCGGGAAAAATCAAAGCCAATTTCGGGGAGCCGGTTTTGATGTCCCCGGTTTATGAAAAAATTACCGACACCGGAAAAACGGTCCATACCCTGGGGATAGTTCCCCATTATCACAGCACGGAAAAATTAACCCAAAAACAAATTCGCTTTGCAGTCAAGTCGATCTTACCTCTGATTAAGCAAATTCCGGACTGGTTGCCCGAGGAGATAAAGAAAGAGCTTAATCTGATAAATTTAAACCAAGCTCTAAAAGAAATTCATTTTCCGGAAAATTATAATCTCCTAGATAAGGCGCGCAGGCGCCTCTCTTTTAATGAACTCTTCTTAATCCAGCTAAAATCACAGCTGATTAAAAAAGAACTGAAAGACTCTCAAAGTTTACCCATAACTTTTCAAGAGAAAGAAACTAAAAACCTTGTGGAAAACTTGCCTTTTCAGCTTACTGACGCGCAAAGAAAAGCGGCCTGGGAAATAATTCGAGATTTGGGGAAAGAAAAACCCATGGCCCGACTTCTGGAAGGTGATGTGGGAAGCGGAAAAACCTTAGTGGCCGTGCTGGCCATGCTTAATACCGCCCTGAATTCCGAATTTCGCCAATCTGTTTTAATGGTGCCTACGGAAATCTTAGCTCAGCAACATTTCAACTCCATTTCCAAACTTTTGAAAAATTATCCTGATATCAAAATCGGACTTTTAACTAAAGACAAACGCCAAACCAATCAAACTTCTTTGCTAAAAAATATTAAAAGCAAAAAAGCGCAAGCGGAAAAAATTAGTGAAAAATGCCAAATAGTAATTGGAACTCATTCCTTAATTCAAGAAGAAGTTAATTTTTCTTGTTTAGCTTTAGCGATAATTGACGAACAGCACCGCTTCGGAGTGGAACAAAGAAAAAAACTGGTCCAAAAATCCGGTAACAGTCAAACTGTTCCCCACCTGCTTTCTCTGACCGCCACCCCCATTCCCCGCTCTCTGGCTTTGGCCCTATTCGGAGACCTGGATATCTCTATAATTGACGAGCTTCCCGGAGGAAGAAAACCGATTCTCACTCAAGTGGTCCCGGAAGAAAAAAGAGAAAAGGCCTACGAATTTATTCAAGAAAAAATAAACGCAAGCAGACAGGTATTCCTAATCTGCCCTCTAATTGATCCTTCTGATAAGCTCGGAGTTAAGTCGGCCCGAGAGGAATACGAAAAACTCCGAAACAAAGTTTTCCCCAGGCAAAAAATTGCCATGCTCCATGGCAAGCTTAAACCCAAAGAAAAAGAAGAAATAATGGCTGAGTTTTTAAAGGGCGAGTATGACATTTTAGTTTCAACTTCAGTGGTGGAAGTGGGGGTTGATGTACCCAACGCTTCTATTATGGTGATTGAGGGCGCGGAAAGATTCGGTCTGGCTCAGTTGCATCAATTCCGAGGACGAGTGGGCAGAGGGTCTCACCAATCTTATTGCTTTTTATTTACAGACAGCGACAACGAGCAAACTCGGGAAAGATTAAAAGCAATGGAGAAATACAAAGATGGTTTTAAACTTTCTCAAATAGATTTAAAGCTCCGGGGCTCCGGGGATTTATACGGAACCGCTCAAAAAGGTTTTCCCCAATTAAAAATAGCCGATTTATTCGACTATCAATTAATGCGCGAGGCCCAAACTCAGGCGGAAAAAATTGCCCGAGAAGACCCGGATTTAAACAACTTTCCTTATTTAAAGCAAAAATTTGAACACTGGAAAAAAGAAATACACCTGGAATAAAAATCAAAATGCA
>CAYRJF010000050.1:3266-5822 GCA_964424365.1 uncultured Gammaproteobacteria bacterium
AAATCTCAAAAAATTTTTAAGCCCCGGAAGTCCCTTTAAGAGACTAGCCGGGAGGCCAAATTTCCCAATTTCCAATTTCCTAATTTCTAAATAATTATTAATCAACTAATTTTCAAAAGATTAATTATTTCTTCTATATTGGATATTTTCTTAATTTCCAGCTTAGTGTTTTTTATTTTAACATTAGGTGTAATTGCTTTCTTAAAGCCAAGTTTTTCCGCTTCTTTTAACCTTTCTTCCAGTTGAGACACATTTCTGATTTCTCCTCCTAAGCCCACTTCTCCCAAAACCAAAGTATCTTTTTCCACAACCTGATTAAGCAGAGAAGAAATTATAGCTAAACAAACCGCCAAATCCAGGGCGGGATCATTTACTTTTAGACCACCCACAATATTTAAAACCACGTCTTGATTAGCCAAATTAACCTTGGTTCGTTTGGAAATAACCGAGGTTAAAATCTGCAGGCGATTGATATCAAAACCGGAGGCCTTTCTTTGCGGATAGCCAAACAAAGTTTTGCTTACCAGGGACTGGATATTAACCAAAAAGGGCCTGGTTCCTTCCTGGATACAGCTGATTACAGATCCGGAGATCGGGGCTCCTTGCTCTTCTAAAAACACTTGAGAAGGATTGGCCACCTCCTCAAAACCCGCCCCGGTCATCTCTAAAATACCTATTTCATTCAAAGAGCCGAAACGATTTTTAACCGCCCTTAAGATTGAATAAGCGTGATTAATCTCTTTTTCCAAATAAGCGACAGTGTCCACAATATGCTCCAGGGTTTTAGGGCCGGCCACCTGTCCGTCTTTGGTTACGTGTCCCACAATCAAAACCGAGACATTGTTTTTCTTGGCCCATTCTAAAAATTTTACTGTGGAAACCCTGATTTGACTAACTCCCCCGGCCTCGGCTTCCGAATCCTCGGAATACACGGTTTGGATGGAGTCAATTATAACCAAGCCGGGGCTCAGTTTTTCCAAACTGGCCAATATTTTTTCCACCTTGGTTTCACCGATAAAATTAATACCTTTAACCGAGCACCCCAGTCTCTGTAAGCGCGCCTTTACTTGAAAAGCGGACTCCTCTCCGCTGACATAAACCGCCTCTTTGCCGGAAAGCCGGTCAGCAATTTGAGCGACCAAGGTGGACTTTCCAATCCCCGGCTCTCCCCCTAATAAAGTCAAGGATCCCGGAACCAAGCCTCCGCCAAAAACTCTGTCCACCTCTCCAAGGTTTGTTTTTAATCTTTCGGTTTCCGGTTGCTCCACTTGTTCTAAATTCAAAATCTCCGCCGGTTCAGCCCGGCTTTTTTCGCTCTCACCTTTTTTTTCAGCTCTAATCTCCCGGTTCAAAGTTCCCCAGCTTCCGCATTCTAAACAGCGCCCGTTCCACTTGGGAAACTGAGCGCCACACTTAGAACATTCATATATTTGTTTAGCTTTATCAGACATAACCGCAAACAAATCGTTGCAGTCCGCTTCGCGAGACTGCAACGCGGCCAATACAATTTAATAAAATCCTAAATCCTAAGGGCTAGGTTTGGTATAGAACCGTACCCCCCTAAGTTCTAAATTCAAAACAAATTCTAAATAACAAATAAATAATAAATAAACTTTAAAACAAAAACTCTTCTAAAATATTATACTTTTGAATTTTGAGTTGCAATTTTGATTTTTGAACTTTGATTTTTGAACTTTTACCATCAACCAAAGAAACAAAAATTAACTATCTAATCTCCGCCTCTATCATCCTTTTCAGCTCTTCCTTACTTACCTCGCCCAGAACTTCTTGATCATTAATATAAAAATACGGGATCCCGGGAATTCCCAAATCACTCCCCTCTTGGAGGTTTAGTTTTATTAAATAATCCTGTCTGCCTTCTTGATAACAATCCCGGAATTGAGAAAAATTTAAACCGGCTTGACGGGCCAAGTCCAGAAAAGAACTCTTGTTTAAACCCCTGTCCGTAGTATATAAGAGATGGTGATACTGCCAATACTTATTCTGCTCTTGGGCGCACCGGCCGGCCCGAGCCGCTTTCCAGGAAGCGGACTGTTTGTCGGTTTCCGGAAAATCCTTGCGGACCAATCTGACTTTGCCTTGAAACTCCCCTTTAAGAAGATCCCTGACTCTCCTTTCTTGTTCTCCGCAAAACTCACAATCAAAATCAGAATACTCCACAATAGTAACTTTTGCGTCCTCGGGCCCCAGGGAAGGGTCGTTAGCGTCTATAACCGGCTCTGTAATTTTTTTTCTTAAATTAGGATTCCGAGTGATAAACATATCCTCGTCCGGATTGCTATAGTCGTAATAATTACGCATAACATTGTCATCCGATTTGGTTTCAGGGGTGAGATAACTTAAAAAAACGGGAATAATGGAAATAAACAAAAAGAAAAAAACCGTACCTAGGACGGAGACAAATACAAAAAAATTTGTGGAGAATCTCTTTTTAAACATTTTAAATTAAATTCAGCCTAAATCCGCGTAAGTTACGCTACTTTCCGCGAATCAAAAAGTGATTTTTGATTATTATTGCCAGTTGGCTTTGTCCAC
>CAYRJF010000051.1:0-5631 GCA_964424365.1 uncultured Gammaproteobacteria bacterium
TGTATGCTTGATTACTTACAAAAATTCGATAATTTATCCTCGGAGGTCAGAAGTAAAATCTCCAATAAGGAAATCGTCCAAGAGGTTATCGCCCTGGAGGATAAGTATGGCTTGGATTTGGTGCCTTTGGTGATTAAAATTGCGGTTAAACAAATTGACTGGCAGGATGTGGATAACTATTTAATAGAGAATTTTGAATTGCCCGCGCCCCGAGCGACCGAACTAAAAAAAGAACTGGCCCAAAATATTTTTAAGGATATTGCTGATTATTTGGGCATTGAAGGTATAAAAACCGATTTGACTGCAGAGAAATCCCAAAAGGAGGAGAAGAGGCAGAAAATCCAGAAAGTTCCCCGGGGGCCTGGACAAACAGAAGAGGAAAAAATTTCTACTGATCCTCCTCAAAATAAAAAAGCTAAAAAATTATCCGCCTATGACCACGATCACGAAGAAGAAGATTTGGATTTAAGTCGAAAAGACAGGTTTGAAGGTGGCTGGGAGGATTTGGTTTTAGACAAAGAAGACGAAGAAGAAATTAAAGAATCAGCCCGAAAAGTGGACCAAGAGACAAGAGACAAACAAAATCGGGAAAATCAAAATTTACAACAAAAAATAGAGGCAATTGTGAAAAAATGCGGAATCAGTTTTAGTAGCGAGGCCTCGCGGGAAAGATTTGAGAAAATTATTTTGACTTATCTTAAGGGAGTCAGAAGCCGGGCAAAAACCCTTTTTACCTTAACCAAGGATTTTGACAAAGGGGGACTGGGTTTGGGCGAAAAAGTGGGAGATAAAATTTTAAATATCTGTGATCAATTCAAAGAAGAGAAGGGGAAATCCCGGGAAATTTTGGGAGATGATTATTTCGCGCCTCAAAAAAAAGAAAAGAAAAAAAGTTTGAATTTGGAGAATTTACCTGAAAGGGATGTGGAATATGACCTATCTTCTCTAAAGAAAAACTTAGAGAAGGTCAAAAAAAATAAAATTGAAAAAGAAAAATTTTCCCGGGAAGACGAAGAAAAGTATGACTTGGGAGAGATTTTAAAGCAAAGATTGGGCGAGGATGAAGAAGAGGGGGAAAAAAAAGAAAAAGAGAAGCCACAAGAGGATCAAGAGGGTGCAGAAGAAAAAATAAAGACTAAAGGAGGCGAAAAAGAGACCGAGGGAGAAAAAGAAAAGGTGGCTGTAAAAGAAGAAAAATTTGAAGACAAAGAATTAAGCCCGGGAAAAGAAAGCAAGAAGCTTCGCAGGCAGGGCGAGGTTCAGCCGGAGAGAGGCAAAAAGTCGGTTCATGATATTAAGAAAGCGCCTCGTTTAATTAACCCTATTAGCGAATTAAAATACTTAGACCTAAACAGCTTTCGTCGCTTGGGCCAAGATGCCCGGGAAAGAGCGGATAAAATTAAAGAAAAAATAGCTAATCTGGAGAAAAAATATTTTTACCGCAAAGTCAAGGGAATCCAGGCTTGGCGTCAAAGTCCGGTAAACAAACTTTATCTGAAAATCGGCCGGGAAAGCATAGTTTACAGCCAGAGTGTAGATGATATAATAAAGAAAAGAAAAAAGGAAAAAAAGGAGTATTTAAGCCGGGAAGAATTCGACGCGATTATGGATTTGAATAATCAGTTGAGAAAATTCTAAGAAAAATCAAAAATCAGAAATCAAATCTCAAAATGACAAATCAAAGATAAAAAATATATTTTTAAATTTTTCTCTGTAATTTTGCATTTTGCATTTTGAACTTTGATTTTAAAGAGTATGGCTCGCACATTTACGGTTCCACAATTTGTTGATGTAGAATCCAAGGTAATCGGCGCCATAACCGCGCGCCAGTTTATGATTTTACTTAGCGGAGCTATTTTAATAGGGATCTGTTACAAAGTTTTCAGTTTTTGGATTTTTGTATTTCTGGGATTGATTATTTTTTCTCTTTCCGGAATTTTTGCCTTTGCCAAGATTAATGGCCGGCCTTTTCACTTTTTTGTCCTTAATTTTATCCAAACCAGCAAAAGACCGAGCATCAGAGCTTGGAATAATCGAAATTCTATAAAAGATCAGGAAGAAATAGACGTGGAAAATGTGGCTAAAGAACAGAAAAAAGAGGTTTTTGAAAAAGAAGCTTTGTCCCTCTCCAAATTAAGCGAATTAACCCTGGTGGTCGATACGCAGGGAGTTTATAAAGGAAAGAAAAATAAGGAATAAATCTTATTTATGTCTAAAAAGGAATCTAAACATGTCTCTACTCAAGAATTTTTGGATATAGCGGAAATTAAAGAAGACACGGTGGTGGTTAAAGACGGGACAGTTAGAGCGGTTTTACTAATTTCCAGTATTAATTTTGCTCTAAAAAGCGAAGAAGAGCAGAACGCAATCATTTCTTCTTATGTTAGTTTCTTAAATAATATTAACTTTCCTATTCAGATTTTAATCCAGTCTCGAAAGTTTAATATTGAAGGGTATTTAAGTGATTTGCAAGAAAAAGAGAAACAGCAGACCAACGAACTTTTAAAGATGCAAACCAGGGAATATATTCAATATATTCAGGAGCTGGTTTCCATGGGCAATATTATGAACAAAAGATTTTTTATTTGCGTTCCTTATAACCCCTTATCAGACAAGCACAAAAATTTTTTTCAATCCCTGAAAGAGTCCTTTACCCCCAGAAGTTTGGTTAAATTGAAGCACGAAAGATTTAAAAGATATAAGCGAGAGTTGGATATGCGAGTGGATAATGTTATGAGCGCCCTGGCTTCTATCGGGCTTAAGGGGGCTCGGGTCGATACCCAGAGTTTGATAGAGCTTTTTTATAATACTTATAACCCGGATACTTCAGATCAAGAAAAAATGACAGATATTAAAAACCTAAGAATAAAAGAATAAAATACATGGCTTTTACAAAAAACAAGCAAAGCGGAGATGAAAAACAAAAAGGAAATTATTCCCGTATCAGCGAGGAAGAAAGAAGAAGCGAATCAATGAAAGAATTAATCGAAGAGGAAAAGGCATTTCGCCGAGGGGTTTTGTCTGTAAATGATTTGGTCGCTCCTTCCGGTGTCCAGATAACTCATGATTACATCAAATTAAATGGAAATTATGTCCGCACTCTTTTTGTAATCGGATACCCCCGCTATATTAGTATCGGCTGGTTTGCCCCGATTATTAACCTAAATCAAACTTTTGATATCGCCATGTTTTATTATCCGGTTAATACCGCAGTAATCTTGAAACAGCTAAAAAAGAAAGTCGGTGCCCTGGAGGCCCAGATTGTTTCCGATGCCGAGAAAGGAGCGGCCCGGGATCCGATTACGGAAACCGCCCTCAGGGACATTGAAGCTCTTCGGGACGCTTTAACTCAAGGGATTGAAAAGTTTTTTCAATTTTCTTTATATGTCACCATTTATAATAAAGATAAAGACGAACTAGATCGTTTAACTAATCAAATTGAGGATATTTTGGGAGCAAAATTGGTTTATTCCAAGAAAGTGTTTTTCCAGGCCGAGCAAGGGTTTAATTCCACTCTACCTCTCTGTAATGACGAGCTTTATATTACTTTTAACATGAATTCCTCTCCGATTGCTTCTTCCTTTCCTTTTATTTCCAGCGACCTAACCAGTGATAACGGAATTTTATACGGAATTAACAGGCATAACAATAGTTTGATTTTATTTGATCGTTTTAGCCTTCAAAACGCCAATACCGTAGTGTTTGCGACTTCCGGCGCCGGTAAAAGTTATGCTATTAAGCTGGAGATTTTGCGCTCTATGATGATGGGAACCGAGGTGATTGTAATTGATCCGGAACATGAGTATAAGCACTTGTCCGATGCTGTGGGAGGCACTTATATCAATCTTTCTCTGTCCAGTGAAGAAAAACTTAATCCTTTTGATCTTCCTAAAGCCATCGGAGGTGATGCCCGTCCGGAAGACATTATCCGGAGCGCGGTTATAACGGTTAAGGGTTTAGTTAAAATAATGCTTGGAGACTTAGATCATAACGAGGACTCAATTGTGGACAGAGCGCTTTTGGAAACTTATGCCAAGAAAGATATAACTCCGGAGGCGGATTTAAGCCAAGTGGAAGCCCCGATTATGCAGGATTTTCAGGATGTTTTGGAAGGCATGGAGGGAGGGGCGGATTTGGCTTTGCGTTTGAAAAAATACACTGAAGGAACTTTTGCCGGTCTTTTAAACAGCCCGACTAATGTGGAGATGGATAATCAATTAATTTGTTTTTCTGTCCGGGATTTGGAAGACGAGTTAAGGCCTATGGCAATCTATACGATTGTGAATTATATTTGGAATGTGGTGCGCTCTGAGATGAAAAAAAGAGTTTTAGCAATTGATGAGGCCTGGTGGCTGATGCAACACGAAGAGAGTGCTAAGTTTATTTATTCTCTGGTAAAAAGATGCCGGAAATATTATCTGGGCGTAACTACTATAACCCAGGATGTGGGAGATTTTTTAACTTCTCAGTACGGTCAAGCGATTGTGAACAACTCTGCCCTGCAGCTTCTTTTAAAACAGGCTTCGGCTGCGATTGATCTGGTTCAAAAAACTTTTATGCTTACTGAGGGAGAAAAATATTTGCTTATGGAGTCCGGAGTGGGAGAGGGGATTATGTTTGCGGGTAATAAACACGCCGCCATTAAAGTGGTGGCCTCTTATAGCGAAGATCAGATTATCACCTCTGACCCGGAACAGCTCTTGGAAATCAAGGAATCCAAAAAAGAGTTTGCCCAGGAAAAGGGCTATGATCAGGAGGAGTTAGAAACAGCTGAGCAGTCCCAGTCGGAAGAAACCGCAGAAGAGGAGGGGCCGGAGGAGATGAATATCTAGTAAAGATCAAAATTCAAAGTTCAAAACTCAAAATAATATAAAACTCAAAATTCTAAATCTTTGTAATCAGTTTAGAAATTAGAGATTAGAATTTAGGATTTGAAAAATCATATGGATGAGAAACAACAAAAAGAGGAGAAGAAGAAGACTATTATCTTTTTTGCGCTAATGTTGGGATTGTTTATTTTTATAATGATAGTGGCGTATTTTTTGTTTTTTTATGATTTCTCCGAAATTAAAAATTTAAACCCCGGGCAAAATGAACAAGAGCAACTTCCGGATAGTGGTGATAAGGACAATAAGCAAACCAAAAAAGAAAAAGATAACAGTGGCGGAACCACCAAAATTATCTCCCCCCAAGATCAGGAAAATTTTTCCGGCAAAAGCGAATTTACAGAGACTGATCTAAGGAAACTGGCTTCTTCTTTTGCGGAAAGATTTGGTAGTTACTCCAATCAATCTCAGTATGACAACATTAAGGATTTGAAGCTTTTTATGAGCGAGGATATGCGGGCCTGGGCGGAGAATTATTTGGAAGAGCAAAGAAATAAAGAATATTCCGGCAGTTATTATGGCATTTCCACTAAATCGGTAACAGCGAAAGTTCAGAAATTCAACCCGGAAGCCGGAGAGGCTAAAGTTTTAGTGCAGACCCAGAGAATCGAAAGTGAAGAAGGCAAGGAGGACAAAAGGACTTATCGGGACATTGTTTTGGATTTTATTAAACAAGACCGAAGCTGGAAAGTGGACAAAGCCAACTGGCAATAATAATCAAAAATCACTTTTTGATTCGCGGAAA
>CAYRJF010000052.1:0-5565 GCA_964424365.1 uncultured Gammaproteobacteria bacterium
AAATCGTCCAGTTCTTTTAAAAAGTCCGCGATATTTTGATCGAAATACTCCTCTATAATTTTTTTATCATAACCATAGCCCCGCATAAAAAAATAATGGATGTCATAAAGATCCCTGGAAGCTATGCCTCTGCCTTTTTTAAAGCGGTCCACCAAGGCGATCAATTTGTTGGCGAACATGGTCTCAATCGTCTGACAATATAATATCTTATTTATCTCCACCAAACGAACCGCCTCATATTTGTTCCCTTTTAAGGGCGGGAAGAAAGTATCTATTTTTAAATTATTCCGGCTCAAACCCTCTCCCGGGTATCTTAAAAAATACTGGGGCGCTTTTTGGCTTTTATCTTTTATCTCCAGTCCCAGCTTCTCAAAGATCTTTTCCAGATGTTTTTGAACTTTGGGAACTTCTTTTTTCTCTCCCGCCAGATCAAAATCCAGATCCACGGAAAAACGATCTAACAAATTTCTCATAGAGGCGCAGGTTCCTCCCTTGAAGCGCAACACCGAAACCAAATAACTATCCTCGGCAATTTTTTTTAATATACGAAATAACCAAGCTTTGTGAACGGCGTCTCTTTGTTGAGGTAAAAACATAAAAATTATTTAAGTCCTGCTGACTTGTGTCAGCTAGAAGGTCGGAATTATAATAATAAAGGAAAATTATTTTCTTAATATTAGTATAAGCGGTCGAAAATAATTTTCAGGAACTACTAATTTTTTTCCAAAAACCAGTAGTTCCTATTAAACTTTGTAACCCACCTCTTTTTGAATCTCTTCCACCTTTTTCCAATCCACCCGATCCTCTCCATCCAGATAATGATCGGGGTTGAAATAAAGCAGATCAGCCACCGCCCTCTCCGGCTCGGCCTGATAATAACCGCCTGCCAGACTGATCCCGGAAGAATTGAACAAATATTTGTCACTGAGTTGCCTGACTATATAAAAATTACCGCCCAGAGAGAACTTCTCGGATTTGGACCCGATCAAAGTGATAGCGGAAGAGCTCTGGAAAATGATTCCGTGACGAGCCAGGACTGTCTCGGTGCTCAAGTAAGTAAAACCGTTTAAAGATTTTATACCCAAAAGCACCGGATCTATATCCTCGGGTCTTTTTAGAGAGTAAAAACCCTTATGTATCCGGTGCAGCAATCCTTTCTGCGTTTATCTTTTCAAGGTGGTGTAAAGGGTATTTTTATCCTTTATTTGCCATAAATTGGCCAAATCTCCGGCATGAAAAAGCACCTCGCCCATCTCGGCCAATTTTTTAAACCTATCTGAAGCATTGTTCCTTTTTCCTGTACTCATATGTACACTATAAAGGAACATTGTTTATTTGTCAAGTTTTCTGAATTAGAAACAAATCTTGAGTTTTTCAATTTAAAACTTATCTCAAATTATCGATTATTTCGGCCAGTCTTTCGGCTTCCTGCTTTCTTTTCTCTCTTTTTTCCTTCTCCGAGTCCACTATATCTTTAGGGGCTTTATTTAGAAAATTCTCGTCTTTTAATTTCTTTTCTATATTTTTGACATTATTCTCAATAAAATCTTTTTCTTCCTGCAATCTTTTTCTTTCTTTTTCTATATCTATAACTTCTCCCAAGGGAATATACAGCTCCATCCCCTCTATTGTTTTATAGGCAAAATCCTTTTCCGGTCCTTGACCGCGCTCCCTGAACTCTACCTTGTCCACGTTGGTTCTCAAATTTTTAATTAAATGAGTATGTTTTTCGATCAAATCCTTATTATCAGGTGAGATTAAAATAATATCAACTTTTTCCCCCGGGTTTATTCTGTAATCAGCTCTGATGCTTCTAATTGAAGATATCAGCTGTTTGACTAATTCAAAATCCTTACCGGAGCCCTCCAAATTATAATTTTCTTTTTGGGGCCAATCGCTGATATAAAGCATATTTTTATTACCTCTCTTTCTCCAAATTTCTTCCGTAACAAAAGGGAGGAAAGGATGCCAAAGCTTCATCAGGTCATCCAGTATGGAATTTAAAATTAACTTTTTGCTGTCTGTTTTTTCAAATTTGGAAATTTCCAAATACCAATCAGCTAAAAAATTCCAAGTAAAGTCCTTTAGCCTATCCGCGGCTATGGAAAAACGGAAGTTGTCTATATCATCTGAAACAGCTTCTACTGTTTCTTTCATTTTATTCAAAATCCAGAAATCAGCCAAAGTCAACTCCTCATCCTTGAGCTCTCCCTTGGCTTCAGGCTTATATTCCAGAGAGACGTATCTGGCAATATTCCAAATTTTGTTTACCAAACTTTTGCAAGCGGAAATATTTTTCTCATTCATCTTTATGTTATTTCCGGGAGTATTTCCGATAATTAAAGAAATCCTGGTAGCGTCCGCTCCGTACTTCTCTATCATATCCACCGGATCAATTCCGTTTCTTTTGGATTTAGACATTTTGTTACCCTTTTCATCCAAAACCATGCCGTGTAAATAAACATATTTAAACGGTATTTCTTCCAAGGTAAAAAAAGACATCATTATCATTCTGGAAACCCAGAGGGTAATAATTTCATGTCCGGTCTCCAATACCTGGGTGGGATGATATGTCTTTAAGTCCTCTGTATCCTCGGGCCAGCCCAAGGTGGAAAAACTCCACATTCCGGAAGAAAACCAAGTGTCCAAAACATCCCCATCTTTAACCCAGCCTTCTTCCCCGGGCTCTTCATTTCCCACATAAATCTCTTCTCCTTTATACCAAGCCGGGATTTCGTGCCCAAACCATATTTGCCGGCTAATACACCAATCGTGCAAATTCTCCATCCAGTTCTTATACTGCTTACCAAAACGGGAAGGAACAAATTCAATCTCTCCCTTCTCCACCACCTCGAGCCCTTTTTCCTTTAAGGATTTATTGCCCAAGCGTTCCAACTTTTTATTTACATTAACAAACCATTGCTTAGAAGGAAGGGGTTCAATCGGGGTGTCGCAACGATAACAAACAGACAAATTGTTTATTATATCCTCCTCTGCTTCCATTAAACCATTATTTCTAATTTTTTCTACGAGCAATTCTCTGGCTTCCTCCACATCCTTGCCGCTAAATTCCTTAAAACCGTCTAATATTTTCCTATCCTGACCTATAACTTCCTTAATGTCCAAATCATTTTCCACCGCCATTAAATAATCATTCATACTATGAGCCGGAGTTACTCCCAAAGCGCCGGTTCCAAAGTCGGGATCTACTCCCTTGTCTCCAATAACTTTTAACTCCAAGGGAGTCCCTAAAAAATCAACTTTAAAAGTCTGTCCGATATACTTCTTATATCTTTCATCGCCGGGATTTACGGCCACTGCGGTATCACCCAGCTTTGTTTCCGGTCTTACAGTGGAAATATCAAAAGGACAATCTCGGCTATATTTGAAAGTATAAAGTTTGGTATTGTTTTCTTTGTAATCCAATTCGTCATCAGCTAAAGTTGATTGGCATTTAGGACACCAGTTTATAACTCTCTTACCCCGGTATATTACCCCTTCATTATACATATCTATAAACATCTGCTTGACCGCCTTCCGTCTTTTTTCATCCAGAGTAAAAGCTTCTCGAGACCAATCCAGAGAAGCACCCGTTTTCTTGATTTGTTTTATAATAGTGCTTTGGGTATTATAAACAAAATCCCAAACTCTCTTTAGGAATTCTTCTTTGCCCAGATCATGCCTGGTTTTATTTTCTTTTTCCACCAAATCCTTTTCCACCACATTTTGGGTGGCGATGGCGGCGTGGTCGGTTCCGGGTATCCAGAGCGCTTTTTTCCCTTTCATCCGGTTATATCTAATCAAAATATCACTAACAGCCACCATCACGGTATGACCCATATGTAATTTGTCCGTGATGTTGGGCGGAGGTAAAATTATAGTAAAGGGGTCGGCATCTTTCTTGCAAACGCCCTTCTCCAGGCAGACATCCGGATTAAAACCGCCGTCACTCTCCCAAGCTTTAAATATTTTTTCCTCAGCTTCGTTAAAATTATAATTTTTCTCAAAATCAATCATATAATTAAAATGTTTTATTAAATATCTCTACATTATCAATCAAAATTTTAAAATTATCAAGCCCAAAACTTTTTCTTTCTTTTTTCACTTTGGCTAAAATAACAAATTTTATGCCTTCAAGCAAGGTTTTAAATCAATTTTTTTTGAATTCTTAAATTAACTACCACAAAGAGTCCTTCGCTTTTGCCCAGACAGAAAAAAATCTAAATAATCGGGAACGATTCCTACGCAGATCTTTGTTTAAGAAAAATTTCATAATCCCGGGGAGGCTTTTCAGGTAAGAAGAGCTTTTATTGTTCAATACATCCCCGAGCGCGTTCAGAGTTTGATTATCCAGGGAATAAAAAGCCTTTTTGGCCCGGAGCAACTCTGCGCTAGCAAAGGCTTGGGCTTTTATTTTTTCTTCATAAGAGCCGACTTCTTTCTTTAAAATACACTCCGCGGCTATCCGAGCCGACTGCATGGCCTGGGTCATTCCTCCGTCAAATATCGGATCAGCCAGTCCGGCGGCATCACCCACGAGCATCGCTCCGTCTTTTTCCAAACTACCCCGGAAGCCGCCGCTGGGGACGCTTCCGCTTCGGTTTTCTCTAAATTTATACTCGCCATACTTCGGCCTAACCTTGGTTTGCAAAAATTTTTCAAAATCCGCCCATTTCACTCGATCTCCGCCAACACCGATATTGGCCAGATTTTTTCCTTTGGGAAAAATCCAGGCGTAGCCGTTTTTATAAAGCTCGTTGTCTAGGTAAAATTTAGCCACCTCGGTGTCCAATTCTTTCTCCAGTTCCAATAAATATTCTATCCCGCAAAAATGATCTAGATTTTTTTGATTCTCCGGAAAAATCTTTTGCCTAACCAGGGAAAAAGGTCCATCAGCTCCGATTAGATATTCACTTGTAAAAACTTGATTGTCTTCAGTCCTCACCTCCCAGCCATCCTCCGTCTTGTTTAGAGAAGTAACTTTTGCTCCCGGCTTAATTTCACAACTGCAACTTTTAAAAAGAAATTTTTCAAACTCACTCCGATCTATAATATATCCTTTGGGATTCTCGCTTCGCTTTCCCATGGCCTTACCATTGGGGGTTATCCTCTCCATTTTATATATTTTACCAGACACCCAGGAAGGATCGGGTTTTAAATTTTCCCTCTCCAGAGCTTTCAAGCTAATCCCTTCTCCGCATTGTACCGGTTTACCGATTTCTTTTTTCTTATCCAAAAGCAAAGCATCTTTTAAGTGCTTGCCCGCAATTAAGCCGGCCGGACCAGCTCCGATGATAATAGTTTCAAAATGACTGCTGTTCATTTAAAAAAATGGTTCTTCAAAAAATTTTGTGGGTTTAATGAATTTACAACAATATTTCCCCCTTGCCTACGGTCAGCCTTTGGCTGGAGGGGGAATTTAAGGGGGGTGTAACGGTTATAAAACTCAATATTTATGATTTTTTCAACTTTTTAACCTATAACACTTCCCTAAATCCCTTCTCTAGAAGGGGCTTTACCCACAAATAATTCTAAAGAACCAAAAAAATAAGGTGAACTACTAAA
>CAYRJF010000053.1:0-5497 GCA_964424365.1 uncultured Gammaproteobacteria bacterium
CACTTTTGCTTCTTTTTCTTTAATATGAGTCACAATTTTTTCTTCTAAAAGTTTGGCTTCCCAACTTTCCTCGGGTAAATCTGTTAATAAGTTTTCCAATTCTTTTAAGTTTTCTTTAACCTCTGATTCTTCCATTTTTTTCCAAATCAAGAGATCCTTTTCATAGTCCGGCTCTTCAATGAATAAGAAATCGGTTAATTCGGCGATTTCGGAAAGTTTTTTTAATCTTTCCTGCTCCAAACCGACCACCTTTTTTAAATATTCTTTTTCTTTTTTGGCCGGGTCTTGCGCCTTGTCCAAATTTTCCTTCAGATACGGCAAGCACAGTTCGGTTAATTGATCAATCTCCATTTGCCTAATATAGTAACCATTGAAATAGTCCAGTTTGTCCACATCAAAAACCGCCGGACTTACTCCAATGTCTTCCGGCCGGAATTTTTGAACAATTGTCTCTAAGCTCATAATTTCTTCATCTTCCTTGGGGTGCCAACCCAAAAGTGCGGTAAAATTAATCAAGGCCTCGGGCAAATAACCCTTTTCCTTGTAATCTTCCACCGCCACATCCCCCTTGCGTTTGCTCAGCTTTCCGCCCTGTTTGTCTAGAATTAAAGGCAGGTGAATAAATTCGGGCGCCTCCCAATCAAAAGACCGGTAAAGAAGTACGTTTTTGGGAAAAGACGGGAGCCACTCCTCTCCCCTGACCACATGGCTGATTTTCATTGTGTGGTCATCTACCACTGAAGCGAATTGATAAGTGGGAATTCCGTCAGATTTTATCAAAACCTGGTCTTCCAAGTCCGCAACCTGAAATTTAATCTCTCCGCGCAGGAAATCTTTAACCACCACCTCTCCCTCCGGGGGCATTTTTTGTCTGATCACGTATTTCTCCCCCTTATCCAGTTTTTCTTTTACCTCCGCCTCGCTTAAATCCCGACATCTGCGGTCGTATCTAGGGGCTTCTTTTTGAGCTTGTTGTTCTTCGCGCATTTTTTGCAGCCTTTCCGAGCTGCAAAAACAACGATAAACCTCTCCTTTGTCTAAAAGTTCTTGGACATGCTTATCATAAATCTCTTGACGCCGGGATTGGGTATACGGCCCATAATCACCCCCCAGATGAGGACCTTCTTGGAATTCAAAACCCAACCAATCTATAATCTCGATCAATTGTTCCACCGCTCCTTCCACTTCCCTCTTTTGATCCGTATCCTCAATCCGCAATATCAAGTCTCCTTGCAGTTTTTTTGCAATTAAATAATTAAATAACACTGTCCTGAGTCCGCCAACATGCAAATATCCGGTGGGAGAGGGCGGAAACCTTAATCTTATTTTTTTAGCCATAGCCTTAGTGATTTTTATTTATAATTTCTTTTTGAAATATTTTTTTAAACTCCCCGGCCCGAGTCCTTCTGATCGGATGAACCTCTTTGTCTAAATCCTTCCAATCCACCCATTTCCAATCATTGTGTTCCCAAAAATTAAGGGAAATATCTTCATCAGTGCCTGTGAACTTGGCGATAAAAAGGCCTTGTTTCTGTCCCTTATATCCCCAGTGTTTTTGATCAGTAATTTCTTTTCCCTTTTTGTCAAATTTATATTTTCGGGTTTTACGAGAGCCGGTTACAGGCTCAAAACAATTGCAATTAGTTTCTTCAGTAAGCTCCCGGGTGCCGGCGGTAATTAAGTCCTCCCCCTCGGTGCCTCCCTGAGGGGGCTGCCAGTGCCCTTTCTCGCCTCGCCTTTCCACCAGTAAAATTTTATACTTATCCCCGGATCGCTTATACAAAAGACAGGCAACATTGGGCCTATACAACCAGGGTAGAATAAATCTCCATTCCAAAAATCTCAAAGGAAAAACAATTACCGCTCGAAATATTCTGCCCATCCTACTTGGCTGTTTATATAACCTCCAAAGCCACTCAAGACCCAAAGAGCGTAAAAATTTTGGGGCTCTGGTAATTTTACCGGACAAGAAATCAAAGCTTCCGCCCACTCCCATGGCCAATTTTAATTCCGGAATCTTATCTAGATAATGAAAAATAAATTTCTCTTGATAAGGAGATCCTAGCCCGGCCAAAAGGATTTGCGGCTTTAGCTCTTTTAGCTTTTCTTCATATCCCTTTTTTTTATAAGGATTAACGGTGATAACTTTACAATCAAGGCCGGGAAATTTTTGCGCGATCTTTTTTCTAATCCTTTCCGATTTAGTTAAACCTTGTCCGGAATTGACGATCACTACTCTAAGTTTCTTTTCCCGGGCCACTTTCAAAATTTCCCGGGTTAAGTCTGAACCGGGATACCTGGTTAAAATCTTGCCCATTAAAAGCCCGGCAAAAAACAATCCTATACCGTCCGGGGGCGCCAAGTCAGCCTGATTGATTATATAAAAAAGCTCCTCGTCTCCCGTTGCTTTTAAAATTATTTCCGGGTTGGGGGTGACTATATAATGTTTATCTTGGCCTGTTAAAAATTTTCGAATTTCTTCTAAAACTTTTGTCTTTTTGATTTGGCTAATATTTAAACCCAAGATATTAACTTTTTTCATATAAAGCTTCGCCTAATAATTATTTTTACTTTTTTAGCCTTATTTTTTAATTATAATTAATCTTGGCCCTAAAAACAAGCCCCTAAAATCGCTATTGACACATACATTCAGCTGTATTATAGTTTAGATAGCAATGTTAGCACTCAATATCTTTAAGTGCTAAATCTTTTAAAAAAATAAATCTTTTAATATGTTCAACAAATTTACCAATAAAGCTCAAGAAACTATTATAAACTCGCAAATTATAGCCCAAGACAACGGACAGCAAAATATCGAGGCCTTGCATTTGCTTCTGGCCATGCTCCAGCAAAAAGAAAGTCTGGTGAAGCCGATCTTGGAAAAAATTCAAATCAACCCGGAAACCATTGAGAGTAAAGTAAAAACCGAAATTGAAAATATTCCCAAAGACGCTTCCAGTTTCAAGGGTTCTCGGGATGATATTCAGGCGGTTCAAGGAACAAGCGAGGTGGCCATGATCTTGGAACGCGCCAAAAAAGAAGCTGATAATATGGAGGATGAATATATCTCTAATGAACACATCCTTCTGGCTTTAATCGGGGTTAAATCCCGCGCTCAAGAAATTTTAATTACTTCCGGCGTAGATTATGAGAAAACTCATAATAATTTAAAGGATTTAAGAGGAGCGCAAAGCATCACTGATCCGGACCCGGAATCCAAATATAAAGTTCTTCAAAAATACACTATTGACTACACTGATTTGGCTAGACAAAAAAAGCTAGATCCCGTAATCGGACGGGACAATGAAATCAGGAGAATTATGCAAGTTCTCCTGCGAAGAACCAAAAACAACCCCGTTTTAATCGGAGAAGCCGGGACCGGAAAAACCGCGATTGTGGAGGGTTTGGCTCAAAGAATTGTTGCTCACGATGTCCCGGAAAATTTAAAAAACCGCAGAATTTTGGGTCTTGATTTGGGAGCCCTGGTGGCCGGAGCTAAATTTCGAGGCGAATTTGAAGACCGGCTCAAGGCGGTAATTAAAGAAATTGAGGCAAAAAAAGACGAAATAATCCTCTTTATTGACGAACTTCACACTTTAGTGGGAACCGGAGCTTCCGAAGGGGCTATGGACGCTTCTAATATGCTTAAACCGGCACTAGCCCGGGGTAAACTCAGAACTATCGGGGCTACTACCACCAAAGAGTATCAAAAATACATTGAAAAAGACGCCGCTTTAGAACGGAGGTTTCAACCGGTTCAAATTGTCGAGCCGACAGTTGAAGATGCGGTCGCTATTTTGCGGGGCATTAAAGAAAAATACGAAGTTCATCACGGCATCAGAATCACAGACGAGGCCATTACAGCCGCGGTTACCCTATCCAGCCGTTATATTAATGATAGATTTTTACCGGACAAAGCGGTGGATTTAATGGATGAAGCCGCTTCTTCTCTGCGTATGCAAGTTGATTCCACCCCGGAGGAAATTGATAATTTAAAACGGGAAATCAAGAGATTGGAGATCACTAAAGCCAGTTTAAAAAGCAAAAAATCCAATAAATTAACCGAAATTAATAAAAAACTGGAAGGATTGCGGGAAGAAGCCAATCAGCTGGAACTTCACTGGCAGAATGAAAAAGAAATCATCTCCAAAATTCGAGAATCCAAGCGACAAATTGACGAGCTTAAATCCGAGGCGGAAATTACCGAAAGGCGCGGAGATGACTTGGCCCGAGTAGCGGAAATTCGCTACAGTAAAATTCCGGAATTTAAAAAACAAGTTAAAGAATATGAAAAAGAGTTGGAGAGCATTCAAAAGAAGGGCCAAAATATTTTAAAAGAAGAAATTACCGAGGAAGACATTGCCAAGGTGGTTTCTCGCTGGACCGGAATCCCGGTTTCCAAAATGCTTGAAAGCGAAGCTCAAAAACTGGGTAAGGCGGAAACCGAACTAAAAAAACGGGTGGTGGGACAAACCGAAGCCATCCAAAGCGTTTCCAACGCCATCAGACGTTCCCGAGCCGGTGTTAGTGAAGAAAATAAGCCAATCGGCTCCTTTCTGTTTGTCGGTCCCACCGGCGTGGGTAAAACCGAACTGGCTAAAACGCTCGCCCATTTTATGTTTGATGATGAAAATTCTCTAATACGCTTGGATATGAGTGAATTTATGGAGAAACACAGTGTGGCCAAAATAATCGGTTCTCCTCCCGGATATGTCGGCTATGACGAGGCCGGTCAACTTACCGAGAAAATAAGGCGAAGACCGTATAGCGTTATTCTCTTTGATGAAATTGAAAAAGCTCACCCCGAAGTTTTTAACATCTTATTACAAGTTTTAGATGATGGACGAATCACAGACTCCAAAGGAAGGACAATTAACTTCAAAAATACTATTATCATAATGACCTCTAATCTGGGCAATGAAGTAATCAAACAATATTCTATCGGTTTTGAGGGAGGTGAGACAGAAAAAGAAAAAATTGAAGCCAAGGCAGAAAAAATGAGAGATGAAATCAACCAAGTTTTACGAGAGCATTTCAAGCTGGAATTTTTAAATCGCATTGATGAAATTGTTCTCTTTAAATCTCTGGATAAGCAAACCTTGGCCAAGATTGTGGATCTTGAGCTTAAAAAAGTTGAAGAAAGACTGAAAAATAAGGATATTGCCTTAAAAATAAACAAAAAGGTTAAGGAAATGCTCGCGGAAAGGGGTTATGACACCACTTTCGGAGCTCGTCCTTTAAAGCGCATTATTCAAAATATGCTTTTGGACGAACTTTCCCTGGAAATCATTAACGGTCAAATTAAAGAAGGCAATAAAGTAACCATAGATCTGGGCTCTAAAGACAATATCACCATGAAGGTAAAATAAAAGAAAATAAAAAAAGAAGGGTGATTATTCCTAAGACCCTTCTTTTTTTTAATAAATTTTTTCTTTATCAACCCACTTTTTAAAAAGCTATAAGCTAACAACTGAAAGCTAAAAGCTATTTCTATTTA
>CAYRJF010000054.1:0-5481 GCA_964424365.1 uncultured Gammaproteobacteria bacterium
GAAGAATCAGAGGTTAAAGAAAACTTAAAAGAATTGGAAAACTTATTAACAGATCTACCCGAGGAAAGTTGGGAGGCCAAACTTTTAGAAGAAAAAATTGTAACTCATATTAAAGAAAAAGAAGCAAAAGTGGGCAATTATCTCTGGCCCTTGCGAGTGGCTTTGACCGGAAAATCCCAAAGTCCCGGACCTTTTGAGATTGCCTGGACCCTGGGAAAACAGAATAGCTTAAAAAGAATTAGAAAAGCCCTGAAAAAATTCAGTTAAATTATTTTCCATTTTTGTCAAAAAATGCTAAAATAATAAAAAAGAATAAAATAACTTTAGTTAGTAAAGTTAAAGTTTTAAGTTTTGTACTTTAAGCTTTGACCTTAATCTGCGTGTTTAATTTTTACGCTTTAAAAAATTTAAGTTTTGTGGTCAAGGAAATTTTTTATTTTCCGCTGTGGTGGTATACCCGGGGACTATGGAATTTGATTTTAAAAATCAAGGATTTTTTGGCTGACCGGGAAAAGGGGTTGGCCTTGCGAATCTGGATTGAGAATATTTTCGTCCCCATGTTTGGGCAACGGGACTGGGTAAGCCGTCTAATCAGCTTTTTTATGAGGGTGTTTCAAATTATTATTCGAAGTATTGCCCTCTTAATCTGGTTTTTAATTAGTCTGGCGGTTTTTTTATTTTATCTTAGCTTACCAATAGTTGTAATTTATCAGATAATTTTTCAACTTTTTTTATAAATGTCAGAAGAAAAAAAAGAAAAACAAGTCTTTATAAATTGCCCAAAATGCGGGGGCAGTGGAAAGGGTAAAATGAATTTTAGCTGTTTCAACTGTGGCGGTTTGGGTATGGGCAGATTTTGGGGTGGCTATTTTTTGTATTTCAAAAAACAAATTGACCGCACAGAGATTTTTTGGCGCCGAATCGGAAACCAAATTTTAGCCATTACCGATTTTTTAAGCTTGGTTTTGGGAGTTCTGGGCGTGGGTTCCTTGGTCTGGTGGGTTTGGAGTTATAACCCGATGGATATTAGCGAGTATTTTTATTTCTGGCAACATAAAAATATTTATATCCTTTTTTTCTGGATTGGAATTATTTCCTTTAGCTTCTTTTATTATAAAACCCAAAGAGTCGAGGAGAAAAAGTATAAAATTAAAACCTTAAAGCGAAAAAACGCCTCCCTTCCCAATAATTGGAATGAATTAAAAAATTATAAAAACTTGGTCAATGTAGCTGATTCGTTGGGAGAGCAAGTTTTTAAACTCCTGGAAGACTCTTATTTATTGGCTCGCAAGTGGGGACATAAAGAAACCACCACCTTGCACTTATTTGCTTCTCTTTTAAAAAATTCCGAAGTGCTTGCCTTGTTTGTTCGGTTAAACACTAACCTGGACAAATTAACTGAAAAAATAAAAAATCAATTGGAAAAGCAAAAGCTAGGAGGCCAAGGGGAGGCTAAGTTTTCCCCAGAGGTTAAAAAGTCTTTAGTGGAAGCTTTTCGAGAAGCTTACCAGCTAAAACAAAATTCCTTAATTCCATTAAACCTAATTGATTACTGTGTGGCCGAAGATAAAATATTATATGAGATATTATGGGATTTAGAAGTAACTTTAGATAAAATCAGAAATGTCAAGTCTTGGTTTAGAACTGATCAGGAGATTCGGTCAACCCTTGAAAAATTTAAAAAAATGGCCCGTTTCAAACCCAAAACTGCCATGAACAAAGCTTATACGGCCGTGGCCACCCCGAATTTAAACAAAATTTCCTATGATTTAACCTTGGCTGCTAAGTGGGGGAGACTGGGTATCTGCGTTTCCCGGGAAAAGGAAATTAATAATATTTTTAATATACTAAAGACTAAAAATAATAGTGTGATTTTAACTGGAACCCCGGGATCCGGAAAAAGGACAACTGTTTACGGTATAGCTCGGCTAATGGTAAAAGAAGAAGTCCCGGAATTTATGGAAGATAAAAGATTATTGGAGCTTGACGCGGCCCGACTGATTAGCGGGGCCAACGCCTCCCAGGCTGAGGCCAGGCTTTTGCGAATTTTAGATGAAATTGCTAAAGCGGGTAATATAATTTTATATATTGAAAACATTAATCAAATAATCGGTATTACTTCCGGGAAAGAGGGAAGTATGGATCTATCAGAAGTATTAAGTAGCGCTTTGGAAAAAAAGGCTCTTTATTGTATCGCCTCGGTTGATAATGATAATTACGGTCAATACGTAGAAAACAGTAGTTTGGGAAATATTATGTCCCGGGTAAAAATTGCGGAGCCCACTGGAAACCAAGCTATTAGGATTGTAGAGAGTAAAATGGGTAGGTTTGAATATAAATATAAAGTTTTTTTCACCTATAGCTCTATTGAGCAGGCAGTAAAACTTTCCGAACGATATATTCACTATAAATATTTACCGGAAAAAGCAATTGATGTTTTAGAAAGGACAGCTATCCGGGTTTCCCGTCTCAATACAGACAAAAAAAGAGCGGTTTGCAATAAACACGAAGTTGCTCAAACAGTTAAGGAAATAACCGAAATTCCGGTTGATGAAATCAAAGAAGATGAAGGTGAAAAACTAATCAACCTGGAAAAGGAAATTCACAAATACATGATTAACCAAAATGAAGCGGTGGATGTTATCGCCAATAGTCTTAGAAGGGCGCGGACTAACCTAAGAGAAGGTAAAAAAACTATTGCCAACTTTCTTTTTTTGGGCCCGACCGGTGTAGGTAAAACTGAATTAGCCAAAACTGTGGCTCGGGTTTATTTTGGTAAAAAGGAATATATGACCCGGGTAGATATGAGTGAATATCAGCATGAGGACAGTGTTTCTAAAATGATCGGGGATGGCCAAAAAAAGGGTTATTTAACTGAAGCGGTTAGGGCGAACCCATTTTCACTAATTTTATTGGATGAATTTGAAAAAGCACATCCCAAAATTTTTAATTTGTTTCTTCAGGTTATGGATGACGGGCGTTTAACCGACGGTTCGGGGCGAACCATAGACTTTACAAGCAGCATTTTAATCGCCACCTCGAACATCGCCTCAAATTACATTCAAAAAGAGGTGGGAGCGGGAACTAAGATGGAATCAATTAAGGAAGAAATTATTAATAACAGACTGAGTCAGAAGATGAGACCAGAATTGATTAACCGTTTTGATGATGTAATTATATTTAAGCCACTGAGTTTAAAGCATGTTGCCCGGATTGCCGAATTAACATTGCAGTCAACCGCCAAAATGCTTGAGGAAAAAGGTATTTTCTTTGAAGCTCACCCGGAGGGCATTAAAAAATTAGCCCAGGAAGGATATGACCGGACTTTTGGGGCCAGGCCTTTAAAAAGGCTTTTGCAAAAAAAAGTTGACAATTTAATCGCTAAAAAAATTCTCTCCGGAGATATACACAGACGGGATAAAGTTATAATCAACCGGGAAGGAAATATTACAGTTGCTAAGGCCGAGGAGTTATAAGTTATTTAATTTTTAGAAATGATTATACAATACCTAATTATTTTTATTTTAACCTTTGGCTTATCTCTGATTTCTACCGGATTGATAATTAAATTCGCCTGCTGGGCAAAAATATTGGATTACCCTGATATTAGCAGAAAAATACATTTAAAAAAAACACCTCTTCTGGGAGGGTTGGGTATATTTATCAGTTTTTTTTCAGTTTTATTTTTTACTTCAGAAAAACTACTTAGCGGAAATTTAAATTCTTATCATTGGATAGGCTTTTTTTTAGGAGCCTGTTTTTTGATGATCGGGGGTTTTTGGGATGATAAATATCGTTTAAAGCCTAGCAGGCAAATCATATTTCCCCTCTTAGCCATAATTTGCGTAATTGCCGGAGGGGTGGGGATTATAAAAATAACCAATCCCTGGGGTGGTTTTATATATTTTGATAGCTGGAAGTTGTCTTTATTTGAGCTAGGTGGCGAGGTGTTTCATTTGGTGTTTTGGTCTGATCTTTTCACTTTGTTGTGGCTTCTGGCCATGATGTATACCACTAAACTTTTAGACGGTTTAGATGGTTTGGTTACCGGGGTTTCGGCGATTGGCGGATTAATTATATTTTTATTTACCATGACAACTAAATATTATCAGCCTGATATCGGCTGGGCCGCTTTAGTTTTCACAGCTGCTTGTTTGGGGTTTTTAATCTTTAATTGGCATCCGGCTAAAATTTTTTTAGGAGAAGGTGGATCTTTACTTTTGGGTTATATACTGGGAGTTTTGGCGATTATTTCCGGAGGTAAAATTGCAATTGCCTTATTAGTGTTGGGGTTGCCCTTACTGGACCTTGCCTGGACTGTTTTGCGTAGAGTTTTAGAGGGCCGGAATCCTTTAAAAGTTGCGGATAAAAAGCATTTGCACCATCGTTTACTGGATTTGGGGATTGGCCAAAGAAAGACAGTTTTAATTTTTTATTTTTTTTCCTTGGTTTTTGGAGGACTGGCGTTGTTTTTACAAAGTTCAGGAAAATTTATTGCGGTTTTAGTCTTAATTATAATTATGGTCGGCTTGGTTAGCTGGTTTAACTTTAAAAGTAAAACCAAATATACTTAGGATGAAAAGAATTATTTTAAAAGCATATTTTTTATTCGCTTGGATTTTATTGATTTTTATAGCAATTACTATCCCGGTGACCGGTATGGACGGCGGTGATAGCTTTTGGGGTTTTGATAAAATTGTCCATTTTGTTTTGTTTGGAATTTTGGCCCTCTCCGCACTATCTCTAATTAAAGAATTTTATTCTATCCAAAATTTTAAACTTTCAAATAAGTTTGTTTATAAAACTTATTTATGTATCGGGTTTTTATGCTTTATTTATATTTTAATTTCCGAATATATTCAAAATTTTATACCAGGCAGGTTTCCCTCCGAGGGCGATGTTGTTTTTGGCTTTTTAGGTGTTTTGTCGGTCTTAGTTTATTCTTATTTAAAAAAAGACCTCTTTAAATCTTGAATTATTAATGTTATACTAAACACAAATAATAACCCCGCAAATTTACAAATATTATAAAATTAATTTTATTTGTAGTATTCCTGTCTGCCGGCAGGCAGGTGGTGTATATTTGTTGATTTGAAGGGGAATAAATTATGACCCAGGAAAAATGGCAAACTATTGTAGGAAACATTAAGGACAAATTTGAAGTTGAAGAGAACAAAACTGAACATTTTGAGGATCAAGGCGGAATGGATGTGGAATTTATTGTTTTTAAATCTCCTTTGGGAAAAGTTAAGCTGGAATTTATCAGTAAACCGGTGGTTTTGGATAAAAAAACCAATTATTCCCGCAGAATCGGTTCAGACGTGGCTGTGGAATATGTTTATAGCGAAGAGGAAAAAACTTGTTCTTTAAATGCCTATAAATGGGATGAAACAAGCGAGGATTGGTTAAAAATAGATCCGAGTTCGTTTGCGGAAGACGAACAGAAATATTAAAATTTAGCAAGAACTTATGAAGCCTCGG
>CAYRJF010000055.1:0-5396 GCA_964424365.1 uncultured Gammaproteobacteria bacterium
TTTTCTGAAAAATTTTTTTCATTAATCCTCCTCTTTTTAAATGTTCAAGTTCGTTTTATTTGCCTAAAAGATTACAAAACTAAAAAACTTTAGTCAATAGAAAAACCCTTCTACTAAAAAGGGTTTACATATCAAATAAATTTTTATTTTAATGCCCTAGAGTATATCTGAGCTTCATTTCCTTGTTTTGCTCGGTGCGCAACTTTTTAAAAGTGGTTTTATTCCATTTCTGGTTTTTCAGAACCTCGGCCATCCACTGGGCTCCCAGTAAATGGGGAACTATAACCAAATCCGCTCCGGCTTCGTAAAGCTCTCCGATAAATTTGGTGTGGGATAAATTCCCTACAAACATGGCCTTGGGGTTAATTTTCTTTAGCTCTTTTAGTAAAGTTATTTGGTCCTCAACTTCCGGCAAGGTTGAGATTACCATTTTGGTTTGGTCCAAGGAAATTTCGGCTAAAAAATCAATATCTGAAGCATCCCCGAAATAATGAGGAATCTTTCTTTTTTTTAATTTATGGATTGCCTCGGGGTCAAAGTCCACAACCGCAAAAGAAATCTTCATCTGCTTCAACGCCTCGCAAATTTTCCAACCCAGCCGGTGATAGCCAAAAATCAAAACCTCATAACTTTCACTTTCTTCCGGCAGGGGTCTCCTTTTATCTTTTCCTAGTAAATTAAACACCGGCTCCAGCTTACGGAAAATTACAGAATTATAGGTAATTAAATATGAGGAAACAAAAATCGTTACAAGTGCTACTATAGTGAAAACCGACAATTCACGGTTCCCCACAAAACCCATTTCCGAAGAGACAAACAAAAAAACAAAGCCGAATTCGCTTACTTGAGCCGCGGTTAAACCGGCTAAAAAACTGTTACGACGAGTAAATCTCATCCATCTGTATAGGGCGTAAAGAATCAAAGGGTTTCCCGCTAAAATGAACAAGGAAATAACTAAACTGGGTAGCCAAACCGCTTGGGCGTTCCCCAGAGTCATTTCGCTTCCCAAAATAATAAAAAAGAGGGCGATAAAAAAATCTCGCAAGGGTTTAATCCGACTCATAATCTCGGTTTGATATTCCGAAGCCGCCAAGGAAAGTCCGGCCACGATCGCGCCCACTTCCAGAGAAAGACCGGCCCACTCTCCGGCTCCGGCAATCGCAAAACACCAAGCCAAAGTAAAAATCAATAAAAACTCGCTTGATTCCGCCACCCTGTCTAGAATTATAGGGAGAATTATCCGGGTTATTAAATAAACACCGGCTAAAAAAATAAAGCTTTTTAAAAAGAGAAAGACCAGGGAAGCAACCAAAGAATCAGCCCAGTGAAAGGCGGGTAATAAAATCATTATCAGAATAGCGATTATGTCCTGAACGAGCATCAACCCGATAGTATAGCGTCCGTAAACGCTCCTAACCTCTTTTTTATCAGACAAAAGCTTAGTAATTATAATGGTGCTGGAGAAAGTAACAGAAATAGCTAAAAAAAGAGCCGACCAACTGGAGAAACCCAGAGAAAAAAGGATAAAATAACCTAGCAAAGAAGTAAAAATAACCTGACCGATTCCGGTAACCAAAGCCACCTTACCCATCTTGCGCAAATAATCAATATTTAAACTCAAGCCCACCAAAAACAAAAGGAGTATCACCCCGAAGTTGGCAAAAACGTGAAAGTAGTCCTCTCCGGAATTAATTAAATTCAAAAAAAGCGGACCGCAAACAATCCCGGTTAAAATATAAGAGATAATCAAGGGTTGTCTTAAGGCGCGAACCAAAAAAGCAATGGCAATCGCCACTCCCAAGATAAGACTAATGTTTACAAATATGGAATCCATGTTTTTATTATACCACAAAATCCTTGGCCCCCTCAATCAAAAAACAATTTTTTTACCAAAACAAAAAACAGAACTGCACACATTCTGTTTTTTTCTGTGGAACTATTACTTGATTAGTAATTGTCGTTTCTGGGTTTTGGGGGTCTGGCTTCATTGACAATAATTTTTCTGCCTTTGAACTCAGATTCATTTAATTCTTCAGCCGCTTTGTCTGCTTCTTCCTCGTTGGTAAAGGTAACAAAGCCGAATCCCTTGGATCTGCCGGAAAACTTATCTTTGATAACGATAGCTTCCTCGACCTCTCCATAGGAGCTGAATAAATCCTGCAAGTCTTGTTCGGTTGCTCCCCATTCAAGACTCCCCACGAATAATTTCTTGGACATGTTAAATTTAAACTTAACTTAATAATATATTATTAAGAACCTTTTTTTATTTTAGGAGAAGCAAATTGAACAAAACTGTGCACCTTTTAAGCTCTCCTCACTTCCCTAAAAATAAAATCAAATTCTTCAAATTTAGCTTAACCTAAAAATCATTTTTTGTAAAGATTTTTTAAGGAAAACTCGTAGAGGATAATCGCCGCGCTCACGGCCACGTTTAAGGACTCGATGTTTCCCGGGGTTTTGATGCTGATTTTCCCCTCCGCCTTTTTAATAATTTCGGGGCTTGCTCCGTGACTCTCGCTTCCCAAAACCAAACAATAATTCTTCTGCGGTTTAAACTCCCCGGGGTCCTTTCCTTCCCCGGGAAGACTTACGTAAATCGGACGACCGCATCTTTTAAGCCAATCGTTTTTCTTGTCTTTAAAAATCCTTAATTTAAAAATCGCGTCCTTGGCCGCGGAAACGGCTTTAGGATTATAAGGGTCAACACAGTCCCGGCTCAAAACAATATTTAGGAAATTAAAGGCCAGACAGGTGCGCAAAATTGTTCCCAAATTTCCCGGATCACTCAAGTCGTTAAGATAAATCACCGGCTCGCCTTCCCCGGGCTTCCCCTCCCTTTTTTTATAAACAGCTAAGACGCCCGAGGAAGTATCTAACTGACTCAAATTTTCATTTATTTCCCGACTAATCAAGAAAAAATCTTTTTCCCCGGTCCTTTCTTTCAAAAAATCCAGCGCCCCGGGATTTTTTTTCTGAAACTCCTGGGTTAAAAAAATAGACTCAAACCTAAATCCGCTCTTCAAGGCGTCTCTGATAGTTGTCCAATTCTCCACCAAGAATTCACCGCTCTCCCGACGGTATTTTTTAAAGCTTAATTTGCGAACCTGCTTAATCTGTTTATTTTCCTTGCTTTTAATAACCTTTAAAGGCATTTTAAAATTTAATTAAATTTTTTAGCTTCCCTTCTTTAGGGTCTTGGTATTTTATCTCTACCTTTTTGCTTTTTAGATCTATGAATAAACTAGTAAAATTTTTCCCTTTTTGCCACTCTATTTCTAGGATATTCGGGGAACTTTCTTTAAGAGTAAATTCTCCGCTAAAGACGGGGTAATTACTGCGAAACTCCATTAATTTTTCTAAATTTCTAACCACTTTTCTTTTTCTCTCCCTTTTAATCTCTTCCCAGGCATAGTTGCGCCGATTTAAATCCCTACCCACTCCGGTTTCCTGAAATTTTTCCTCGTCATTAGAGCCGGCTAACCAACCCACATAATAGACCTGAGGGATACCGGGAATAAAAAATTGGATAGCCCGGGCAAGTAAATATTCGAAGTCACTTTCACCCAAGGCAGAGAAAAAAGTAGTATTAATCTGATAATTGTCCACATTTTGAGAATTTTCTCCACTAGCTTTTTCCACCAACTCTTTCCCACCGCGTACATAAATATTTTTAATTAACTTTTTGGTTTCCCGTTCCCCTAAAAGCCCCTCCACATCCACAATTCCGATACCATCGTGGGTATCCAAAACAGTAACCTGATTATCCGGCCTAATCTTAATCCATTTTTTTAATTTACGGAAATCCTTTTGATAAAGAGAATGCAAAACCAGAGCGGGCAGACAAAAGTCATATACATAATCCACGTTCTCACCTCCGGCAAGCTTAATCTGCTCACCGTAATATCCGTGTACCTCGGGGACAATGGTTAAATTTTTCTTGTGAGCCTCTTTCCCTAACTCGGAAACCAGCTCATAAGTTTCCGGGATCATAAAACAACTGGTTCCTTTCTTTTTAATAGCATAACCCGCGGCATCTATCCTTAACATATTTGCTCCATTCTTGCTTAACTTTTCCATTGCCCGGGTTAACATCTGCCGAACTTTCCTATTTTCTAAGTTGAGGTCAATCTGGTCTCGGGAAAAAGTGCACCAAACCGGAACCTTCCGGCCGTTACGCGCCTGAAAAATTTGAAACGGACTTCCCTGACGAGGCCGATAAATTCTCTTAAGCGCTTTGCGACTTACCCCTTTGTAGTGGAAAACTTTATCTAATTTTTTAAAAAAATCAAGGATGCGAATTAAAAAACCATTTTTTCCTTGGTTGGAAAATTGGGAGGCGGTTATAAAATAACCTTTATATTTTGATTTCGAACCTCGGCTTAAAAAATCCCGGAATATTTCTGACTGACTGGAAATATGATTAACTATTAAATCAGTCATCAGATCGTATGTTTGTGAAATCTTTTCAACATCCTTCCAGCTTCCAAACTTGGGATCCACCTTCAAGTGAGTTAGAATGGAAAAGCCCCGGTCCCCGGAAGAGGGGTAAAAAGGAAGAATATAAACTCCTCCGATTTTATCCCCGAGCTCCTTTTTTAATATTTGATTAAGCTCTTTTAGGTCTTTACCCAGGCTATCCGGGTAGGTTATGAGCTGAACTTTATTTTTCATGGCCTAATAATAATTTAAGTCTCTTTAACCTGTTTCTAATATTTTAACATTTTTTGGGTTAATGTTTAAATATAAGGATGGAACAAAAGTAAAACATCCAATAATTTTATTGTACTAAAAATGTACAGAGATATCTCTGTACATTGATTAACCGGTCGCGAAATTTGTCGCACAAAGCTCGCTTACGCTCACCGCGTGGCTCGCTCAAAATGGCACCACCAACATTGTTAATAATTTGAGGTGAACTATTTTATTGTCTTTGTGGCTGTGCCACGAGATGGCGAAGCCATTTTTCATGGCTCGGGGTCGCGGACGAAATTCGAGCTTTATTTTTCTAATATTATAAAATCTCCTTCTTCTAAGGCGTGTATGGGCAAATCCTTATTCTTGTACGATCGCAATTCTTTATATGCCGCACCCCAATCAATTGGTCCTCTTGGATCTTCTTTGGCGTATTCAGTTGATTTATAGTGTGGAATAAATTTTATTGGCAAAACACCCAATCCATCCATACACTCTCTCCAGTCACAAGTCCAAAAACTTTCAACAAGTGCATCAGACCCAGCCGAACTAGTCGCCACCACTTTATTTTTAAAAATTTTCTTCCAGAAGCATTGCTATAAATATCTCGTTTAAAGTTGATTTGCAACATTAGAGCATTAATCAGACTATTAATTAATATTGCAATTAAAAATAATATACCTATGAATGAATATTGAAAATAT
>CAYRJF010000056.1:0-5194 GCA_964424365.1 uncultured Gammaproteobacteria bacterium
GCCCCTTTCGCCCCCACTTCTCCCTTGACTTTGGCTTTTAAAATTTTAATATTACGAGCTTCAGGGTGCATGGCTAAATCAGCTACCACTTTTTTAATCTTGGGAAAGAAAAGGTCGCTGGAGCGGGTTACCCTTCCTCCAATTACGATTGCTTCCGGGTCTAACAAATTAACCACATTAGCACAGGCCAAACCCAGGTAATAGCCCAAATTTTCAAAAGCAAGTTGAGCTTCCTGATCTCCTCGATAAGCCCTTTCCGCCAACTCCTCGGCATCAGTTTTGACAATCCCCTGGTAAAGTTCTTCCAAGTTTCGAGGTGCTTCAATTACCATCCGGGTGATTTCATTGACACTCCTGTGATGTCCGTGATAAATTTTTCCCTCAAACCACCAACCGCTACCCACATCAGTTCCCAGGGTTAAACCGAAAATGTTGTCATATTTCTTTCCCACTCCGATTCTGGACTCGGCCAAAACAAAACAATTGGCATCATTGTCAATCTTAACCGGCAAACCATACTTCTCTTCCAAGCGACCGGCTAAAGCCAAACCGTTTAAAATAGATAAATTGGGCAGGGTAATAATCTTATTATTTTTATAATCATAAAGTCCGGGAATCCCGATTCCGATTCCTTTAATTTCGCACTTTTCTTGGCGGGCGGTTTTGATTAAAGGGTCTATTAAAGCTTGAAGCATTATCAAGAAATGTTCGGCATTATCCCGGGGAGTTGCCAAATCCAAAACTTGCACTTCTTTAAAATTCTCATCCAGTAATACCGCTTTTAAATTACTCCCTCCTATATCCACCCCGATAGAATATTTGTTTTTACCTGTCATAAATTTTTAATCAATAAATATTTTTTCAGCTTCTTTCCAAATACTGTTGTCCTTGTTTTTCACCTTTTCCCAATACCAATACTCCGCCCCCCAGAGATAAAATTCCCGGAAACCGGTAAGTCGCGCAAACTCCATCATTTCTTTGAATTTTTGAGGGCTCATAGTTTTTTCCCTCTCTTCTTTTTTTAACTCCTGGTAAGGAACCGGCCCCCAGGGCTCGGCTTGCAATTCTATGACTATCCATTTTCGAGGATCGGCAAACCAATCTGTAACATTTCTTTTAAAATGAAAAAAGCCCGGTCCAATCGGATAATGAACATATCTTCCCAATCTCTCCGAATAAGTATCCCGATACATGGTGGTTCCAAAAATATCCGCTCGAGTGGCTGCCGGAATCCAAAGAGAAAGCTCTCCCGAGTCTGTCACCACCACCGGCCGACTATCCATTTCTTTAACCAAAGCAATTTCTTTATCCAAAAAATCGGTATTCAGAGAGGGGCAGTCTCCGAAATGGGAAGACAAGAAAGGTTCGTTCTCTACCTGCCAGGCAACTATGTTTTGGTTGTCTTTATATCGATTAATCGTTTTCTTGATATATTCCAAAATCTCCGACTCCCTTTCCTTGGTTTCCAAATCTTCACTCCAAGAAGGAAAATGACACTCCGGCCATCTGGGTAAACGTCCTCCCACAGCCAAAATTATCTCTACATCCCTTTTTTCAGCTTCCTCTATTTGCCAATCCAAATCTTTGTAATAATATTTGTCTTTTTGGGCTTCCACCTCACTCCAATAAGCGGCTAACCTGATTTTTTGTATTTCCAAGTCTTCCAAAATATCCAAATAGGCCTTTTTCCAATCCAGGCCCAGCTCTTGAGCTTTCAACTTAGAAAAAGTAATTCCATATTTTACCTCTTCTTTATTGTAAACCGGACCCCTGCTTAAATAAAACACTGTTAGAAAAACTAAAAACAAAAATAAAAAGAAATAGGAAAGTTTTTTGTGCCTTTTAAGAAAATTAAACAATTTTTTCATAATGGTTTAGAGTCAATTTTTACCAAAAATCATAAGTATCATTAACCGCGTCTATAACTGCCCCTAAAACAAATTGGGTAATACTATAAGCGGCCAAAATTATAATTACACCAATTACTCCGTTTTTTATAGTGTCTTTAGCTTTAGAAATTTTGTCCTCGTTTCCGGCGGCAGTCATCCATTGATACCCCCCATAAATAATTAAAATCAGAAAAATTATGGCCAAGAAAGTTAAAACTATTTTAACCAAATCAATAATCATCTCCCTAATGTCAATCGGATTTTCTCCTCCAAAGTTCTCCGGAACCTCGCCCTGTTTAAAACCTTCTTGCTGATCCAATTCCAGTGCTTGAGCCCTGGCTCTGGACAAATTAAAAGAATTGGTTAAGATTGGAAAGGCGGCTAAAATTAAAAGGAAAATAGCGCCCACCCCAAAAAATTTTTTCGCTTTGAACATAGATTATGTGTTATAATTAAGTTAACCCCGGCGAATCTACAAATCAACAACAAATATTACAAATACACTTGTAGAATCAACTGTTTTAATTTCAATCTTGTCCTGCTTAGCTGAGCAGAAAAACATTATAAATTATCTAAAAATTTTATTTGTAGATTTGTGAAAGGATTTGTTGATTTGGGGGGTAACTTAATTATAGCTAAAAATAACTTTAATTTCAATAAAGTATGAAGCTTTCCACTAAAGTCGCCTACAATACCCTAATTCAGATAGTGAGCAAATTTACAGCCACCGCTCTGGGTTTGGTAGTGGTGGGAATTTTAACCAGATATCTGGGGCAGTCCGGTTTTGGTAAATACACCACCATTATGGCTTTTCTCTCTCTGTTTGGAATTATTGCCGATTTGGGGTTAACCTTGGTAACCGCGCAAATGGTAAGTGAACCGGGAGCGGATCAACAAAAAATTTTAAACAATCTTTTTAGCATCAGATTTTTCTCCGCCCTGCTTTTACTGGGTGTCGCGCCCCTTGTGGTGCTCTTATTTCCTTATGAAGCCAATGTTAAGTTAGGAGTTCTAATCGGAGCTTTCTCTTTTTTATTTATTTCCCTGAATCAAATTTTGGTCGGTTTTTTCCAAAATCGCTTGCGGATGGATAAAGTTTCCATTTCCGAGGTGGTGGGCAGATTGGTTTTGGTTTTGGGCGTAATTTTAGTGGCCTACCTCAATTGGGGGCTTCTGGGCGCTATGGTCGCTACGGTTATAGCCAACGGAGTTAATTTTCTGCTTCACTTTTCCTTTGCCAGTAAATTTATCAAAATACGCTTCCGTTTTGACTGGAGCTATTGGGCTAAAATATTAAAGAAATCTTGGCCTCTGGCTGCTACTATTGTTTTAAACCTTATTTATCTTAAGGGAGATATTTTAATTCTATCTTTACTGGATTCTCAAAAAGACGTCGGGCTTTACGGGGCCAGTTACAAAGTTATTGATGTCGTGGTTATGATTCCTTTTATTTTTGCCGGTATCCTTCTCCCGATTATCACCTCTGCCTGGAACGGGGGAGAAAGGGGGAGATTCAAAGAAATCATCCAGAGAGGTTTTAATTATATGGCCATCTTGGCGATTCCTTTGGTGGTGGGCGCCCAATTTCTCAGCCGTCAAATTATGGAAATAGTGGCCGGTCAGGATTTCGCTATGTCCGGAGAAATTTTACAAATTTTAGTCCTGGCCACCTTTTTTATTTTTGTGGCGGCTATTTTTAGTCACGCCATTATTGCCATAAATAAACAAAAAAAAGTTATCTGGGCTTATATTATTACGAGTATCACTTCCTTGGCCGGATATTTTATTTTTATTCCCAAATATTCTTACTACGGGGCGGCCTGGATGACGGTTTATAGCGAAGCATTAATTTCAATTCTGGTTCTTTACTGTCTTTGGAAATATACTCGTTACCTACCCAAATTGGGGGTATTTCTAAAATCATTGCTTGCTTCTTTAGCTATGGGAGCTTTGTTGTTGTATCTTCCCGCTTCTTACTATAGTTCAGTGCCGGGTCTTTGTTTGACTCTTTTAGGAGCTATGGCTGTCTATTTTATAGTTTTATCTCTTCTGGGCGGAATCTCCCGGGAAGAAGCTAATTATATTTTAAACAAGTAATTTTTATGACAAAAATCCTAATAATTAATTCCTCGCGCCAGCCCAGTAAAACCTTAAAAGAACTTTTTCAAAGCCTGGAGGAAAAAAAATATCATCTCCACCTGCTTTCTTCTAATCCCGATTTTTTAAAAGATTTCTCCCGGGAAAATACAACTAAACAAAAAGTTTATCTGGGTCCGAAAATTAATGAAAAAGAAAATATCTTTATTTTTTTGTTTTTATTTCCCTTTTTGTGTTTGTGGCGCTTTTTCTCCTTATTATTTCTAAAAATAAAATCTGATTTAAAAACCATAATTTGTTTTAGTTGGAACGAAAGAATTATTTTTACTCCTTTGGCCAAACTGTTAAAGCTGAAAATTATTTGGATAGAAAAACCGGGGATAAGCTACAAAAATAACTCCAAACTAGCTATCAAACTTTTAAAATCCTTGCAAAAAGGAGTAAAAATAATTGTCTTTACCAAAGGCACGGGAGAAAAGTTGGAAAGCGAAATTTTTCCCAAAGCGGAAATAAAAAACATTTCCCTGGGCATTAAAACCGATTTTTATGAATACCAGGAAAATATTTTTTCCAACTTGGCCCGAGCTATCGATTTAAGCGCTCAAGGAAAATGCTTTACCGTAGGAGCAATTATTGATTTGGACAAAATTCATCAAATGGAAAATGTCTTTCGCAGTCTGAAAATCTGCCTAAACGGATTTTCCAATCTTCGCTTGGTGGTGATCGGGGAGGGAAAAGAAAAAAAACAGCTTTCCTGGCTGGCTCGGCAAACCGGAGTGGAACAATATGTTTATTTGGTGGGAAGTCAAAGCTATCTGGGCCGCTGGTGGGAGAGTTTTGATGTTTATCTGGTGGCCAGCTTAAAACCGAAACTGACTGATTTTAATACGGTTTTAAAAGCAATGTACGCCCGCCTGCCGGTAATCACTTTTGAGGGTGAAGGAGTTGAAGATATAGTAATTAATGAGCAAAACGGCTTTTTGATCCCCAAAAATGATTATGAGGTCTTGGCGGAGAAAATAATTCAATTACAGCAAAAACCGGAGTTAAAAAAATTTTTAGGAGAAAACGGACACAATTTAGTAAAAAAACATTTTACTTTTCAAGAACAATTGGCTCGTTTGGAAAACGAGCTCTAAAACCCTATTACAAATACACCCCTGTTAAATATCCCTAAGGGATAAAATTTATGTTATAAATTTTATTTA
>CAYRJF010000057.1:0-5132 GCA_964424365.1 uncultured Gammaproteobacteria bacterium
GTTTGATTTTTGATATTTGTGTTTAGATTTGTGGATTTGTAATTAAAAAAAGATTGCAAGGAGGAAAAAATGACTAAAAAATTATCTTTTCAGAATTTAGAAGAAATGGAAAAGTTCTTAAAATCCAGTGAGATTGAAAAAGTAAACCTTTCCTCAGTAATGGATAAATTAGCCTTTTTGGAGTTTATTAAGGTAGCCAAGATTAAGGGTTTGTCCTTAGAGAATCTGTTTAGAATGATTTATAAGTTAGCTTTAATTATTTGTCAAATTGATCAGGATGATAATTCCAAAATAATTTTAGAAGATCCCAAAGGACGAAGAGAAGTTGATTTTTTTACAATAGAGCTAAAATCAATTTCGGATCGAGAAGTGAAAGTTGAAAAAGAGGGAAAGATTATATATGTTGATTTTTGAATAATATGATTTTAAGCTCTGCCTTCACAAAAATGTGAAGGCAGAAAAATTTTTAAATTATTTATTCTTATTTATTACTTTTTGAAAATATTAAAAACTTTTTTGAAAAAGTTTTTAAAGTTAAAAAACGCCATTATTCTGGTGGTATTCGCGAAGGAGGTACACCTGATCCCATACCGAACTCAGAAGTTAAGCCCTTCAGCGCCGATGGTACTTGGGGGTTTACCCCTGGGAGAGTAGGCCGCCGCCAGAATAATGGTGTTTTTTATTTCAGACATCGGACTTCGGATAAGAAGTTTGTTTAGAAATTTTTTAATTTTAGACAAAAGATTTTTTAAAATCCTAGTTTTTATCCCAGGATAAAAACTAGGATTTTACTCAGGCAACAGCTTTGTTTTTTTATATAGCTATAATTTTTAGTTTCTAATTTATTTTACCCATTTTAACTTTGTATACCTATTTTTTAACCACTTATTTTACTTATTTTACATTTTATACTTATTTCATTACCTAATTGTTAAAGATCTGTAAATTTGTTATGATGTTTTTATTACTAAAACTAGATTTAAAACTATGAACTATAAAGAGAAAGCTATAAAACTGCATAAAGAGTTAAAGGGAAAAATTGAAATTAAAAGCAAAGTTTCTCTAAAAAATCTGAATGATTTGTCTTTAATTTATACTCCGGGTGTGGGAGAGGTTACCCGGGCAATTAAGAAAAGCCCGTTTAAAAGTTTTGATTTAACCGGCCGGGGAAATACAATTGCTATTTTGACAAATGCTTCTGCTATTTTGGGCTTGGGTGATGTAGGAGCGGAGGCGGGTCTTCCGGTCATGGAGGGCAAATCAGTTATTTTTAAGGAATTTGCCGATTTAAATGCTATCCCTCTTTGTATTAATTGTTCTCGAGTTAATGACCTGGTAAAATTTGCTTTGCAAATAGAACCGAACTATGCAGCAATTAACTTAGAAGATGTAAAAGCTCCTGATTGTTTCAGTGTTCTGGAAAAATTAGAGAAAAGACTTTCTATACCTGTCTTCCACGATGATAAGGATGGCACAGCTATAGCGGTTTTAGCCGGATTGATTAATATTGCCAAACTTAAGAAAAAGAGTTTGAAGAATTTAAAAATTATTATTAATGGAGCCGGGGCGGCTGGAATCGGTATCAGCGAACTTTTAATTGCCTACGGAGTGAGTGATATAATTTTATTGGATAGCAAGGGTATAATTAGCCAAGAGAGAAAAGATTTAAATAAATATAAAAGAAAAATCGCTAGAAAAACTAATTTAAATAATTTGCGGGGCAATTTAGCTAAAGCACTTAAGGGCGGGGATGTGTTCATTGGTGTTTCCAAAGGAAAAATTTTGAAGAAATCTTGGATTAAAAACATGAATCCTGGACCCATAATTTTTGCCCTAGCCAATCCAACACCAGAAATATTACCGGAAGAAGCTCAAAAGGCAGGGGCATTTATTGTCGGAACCGGAAGATCGGATTATCCCAACCAAATCAATAATGCCCTGGTATTCCCCGGAATTTTTAAGGCAATTATTGAAAACAAAATTAAAAAACTGGATAATATTTTAAAGATTGAGGCGGCTCAAAGTATAGCCAACACTTTAAAGCAGCCCAGCAGAGATAATATTTTGCCCGGAGTTTTAGACAGAAGAGTGGTTTCAAGAATTGTAAAGGATCTTAAGAAATAATTTTACCTGTGGATAACTAGATAAATTAATGACAATAAAATGACAATATAATTATTAAAAAAGTGCTTATTTAAGCACTTTTTTTGTTAAATAAAATATTTTGTAGAATAAATATTGACAAATTTTTAAAATAGATTAAAATAGAATTAGATCTTTCAAATACATAAAAAATAAAAACAGGAAAAAATTCCTGAAAAAATATAGGGGCGGCTAAAAAACTCACACTACACTTATTACCCAATGCCGCCCCCTCTTCATTTATATGGATATTTCGATACTTCAAAAAATAGGTTTGGGCCAGAAAGAGGCGACTGTTTATTTAAAATTATTAGAATGTGGCCCCTTGTCAATACGTCGTTTGGCTGAATTAAGCAACTTGAATCGAGGCACTGTTTATGACTTACTTAAAAGCCTAGAAGAAAAAGAGCTAGTTGCTTATTTTCATAAAGACACTAAACAAAAATTTACCGCCGAATCACCCGAAAGGCTTATCTCGGTTTTAAATGAAAGGGAAAAGAAGTTGGCTGACACTAAAGAGAAGGCACAAGATTTAATTCCTCAACTAAAATCTCTTCAAGAAAAAGAAGGAAGTTTGCCCACTAGCAAATATTACGAGGGAGGCAAGGGTATAAAGGTAATCTTGTCCGATCTTTTAATTACCATGACCGCTTCTCAAGAACAAGAATATTATGTTTATTCAGCTAAAGAGGTTAGTGATGATATAAAAAAAGCTTTTCCCGATTTTACCAAAGAAAGAATTAAGAAAAAAATAAAAGTGAAAGCTATTTCCTTGGCTAAGGGAGGGAAGATGAGCGGTTTAGATGAAAGGCGCTGGCTGGGGACTGATCATGAAAGCGCTACCTTTATAATAATTTATTCTGGTAAATGCGCTTTTATTTCCAGGGATATGACCGGTAATCCTGTGGGGGTTATTATAGAGAATCAGATGATTTATGATACTCAAAGAATTATTTTTTTAGGCCTTTGGGAAAAATTATCCTAAAAATGTAAATTTTTAAACTTAGGTAAATCCTTTAAATTAGCTCAATACGAACAATCAAAAACTTGCAAGGTATTTTTAAAGTTTCGCGGATAATTCAAGGATTTGCATTGTGTTACTTATATGTGTGGAATAGTGGGATATATTGGAAAAAAAGAATCTCTGCCCGTCTTAATAGATGGGCTCAAGAGGCTTGAATATAGAGGTTATGACTCAGCTGGCGTGGCTATTCAAGCGCCTGCGTCTTTTTGTTTTAAGTCAGTGGGTAAAATTACAGAGCTAGAGGAGAAATTAAAAGTTGAGGATTTAAAAGGTAATTTGGGAATTGCTCACACCAGGTGGGCGACTCATGGAGAGCCCACGGAAGAAAACGCTCATCCTCACTCTGATTGTAGTGGCAAAATTTGGATTGTCCATAACGGGATAATTGAAAATTACCAAAAAATTAAAGAAGAATTAATTTCTGAAGGACATAAGTTTTTGTCAGAAACCGATTCCGAGGTATTTGCCCATTTAGTTGAGAAATTTTATCAAGGTGACTTATCCAAAGCTGTCAGGAGGGCTTTGGGCGAAATAGTGGGTGCTTACAGTTTGGTGGTTTTTCATGAGCAGGAACCGGGTAGGCTTATCGCAGCTAAAAAAGGAAGCCCTTTGGTTTTGGGGGTTTCTGAAGAAGGCATGATAGTGGCTTCTGATGTCACAGCTATAATTAGACAAACCCGAAATGTAATTTATTTAGAGGATGGGGAAATGGTTTTTTTAGATAATAATAATTTTAAAATTTTTAATTTTAACAACGAAAAGAAAGTCAAGGAAACCCAAAGAATTGATTGGAGCTTAGAAGAATTAGAAAAAAAGGGTTATTCCCATTTTATGCTTAAAGAGATTTTTGAGCAGCCGGAAAGTTTAAGAGACAGTTTGAGAGGAAGATTGATATCTGAAGAAGGCAGGGCCAAACTGGGTGGGCTTGATAATGTTTCAAAAGATTTTTCCCGGATTAAAAATTTTTTTATCAGTTCTTGCGGAACCGCTTATTATGCTTCCTTGGTAGGAGAATATATGCTTGAGGATTACGCCGATTTGCCCGCCAAGGCCTTGGTGGCCTCGGAATTTAGATACCGCAAGCAATTGTTGAATTCCGACTCTGCTGTTTTAGCTCTAAGCCAATCCGGGGAAACCGCTGATACTTTAGCTGCTATTCAGGAGGCAAACGAGAAAAATATTTTAACCTTAGGGATCGTTAATGTGGTGGGCTCCAGTATTGCCCGGGCTACCGGGGCCGGGATTTATAACCATATCGGTCCGGAAATTGCCGTAGCTTCTACCAAGGCCTTTACTTCTCAAATTACGGTTTTAGCTCTTTTGACTTTATTTTTAGGTAGGATGAGAAATATGAGCCTGGCTACCGGAGAAAGAATTGTTAAAGAGCTAAACGCGTTGCCGGAAAAGGTGGAAAAGATTTTAAAAGCCGAGGAGAAGATTGAAAAAATAGCTCAAAAATATTATCAAGCTTCCAATTTTGCTTTTTTGGGAAGAAAATATAACTACCCCGTAGCTTTAGAAGGAGCTTTAAAACTGAAGGAAATTTCTTATATTCACGCCGAAGGTTTTGCCGGAGGAGAAATTAAACACGGACCCTTAGCTTTAATAGATAAAGAGTTTCCTTCTTTGTTCATAGTTCCTCAAGACAGTGTTTATGAGAAAAATTTAAGTAATATTCAAGAGATTAAAGCAAGAGGGGGAAGCGTGATAGCGGTAGCCACCCAGGGTGATGAGCAAATTTCCGGGATTGCGGATGAGGTAATTTATATACCCAAAACTCTGGAAATGTTAACTCCAATTCTTTCCGTAATTCCTTTGCAGTTATTTGCCTATCATATGGCTTGTTTAAACGGCCGGGATGTGGACAAGCCTCGCAATTTAGCCAAATCAGTAACCGTGGAATAATTTTAATATCTATGAAAAAGATCGTTACAATCGGGGGAGGGAGCGGACAGTCTCAGCTCTT
>CAYRJF010000058.1:0-2309 GCA_964424365.1 uncultured Gammaproteobacteria bacterium
ATGATTTTTTAAAGGTATTTTGGATTAAAATATCTAATAATTTAGGGAATGGTATCCCGGCTACTTGGGCGGACTGAGGAACCAGGGATGTATCTGTCATGCCGGGGATGGTATTAATTTCTAAAAAATAAAATTCATTTTTATCCTCATCCCAAATAAAGTCGGCTCGGGCCAAATCTTTACAGCCCATTGCCTTGTAAGCTGTCAGAGCTAAATTTTGCACTTTTTTTCTGACCTTTTCCGGTATAGGAGCCGGGCAAATTTCCTCACAGGCCCCGGCTGTGTATTTAGCCTCAAAATCAAACCATTGGCTCTTTTTGGGCTTGATTTCAATTACAGGCAGAGCCTGGGGCTTAGGATTTTCTAAAATCGGGACAGTTAGCTCTCTGCCCTTGATATATTTTTCTATTAATACTTTAGAATCAAATTTCAAAGCTTCTTTAACGCCCTTTTTTAGTTCAGCTAGATTTTTAGCAAAAGTCATGCCTACAGAAGAGCCGAGCTCCAGGGGCTTTACAATAACCGGATAGCCCAATTCATTTTTAGTGATTTTATCTTTTTGGGTAACAATTTTACTTTTAGGGACGGTCACTCCTTCCTTGGCTACTATAATTTTAGTTTTATCTTTATCCATAGCCAAAGCACTGGCCAGACTTCCGGAGAAAACAAAAGGGATTTTAAGTAACTCTAAAAGTCCCTGGATTTTGCCGTCTTCGCCATTAGGTCCGTGCAGGGCCGGGAAAACCAAATCAAACTTATCTCTCTCCGCATCTTTAATAAATTGGATTAAGTCAAATTTAGGGTCATATTTAAAAATTTGGTATTTTGATTTATCCAAATGCTCAAAGATTTTATTTCCGGTTTTTAGAGAAATTTCTCTTTCTCCCGAGTCTCCGCCCAGGAGTAAAGCGATTTTAATTTTTTTCATTTTATCTGGGATTATTCCGCGCCAGTCTGCGCTTGAATTTTAATTTTTAATATTCCGTGTTTTTCCGCGACTAAAAAAACTAATTCTTTTTAGTAATTTTTTCCGGGTTTCCGGGCATATATTTTCTTAAGACTTCCGGAATAATCACACTGCCGTCTTCTTGTTGAAAGTTTTCTAGAATAGCGATTAAAGGTCGAACTGTGGCCAAGGCGGTGTTATTAAGCATATAAACATGCTTCCTCTCCCCTTCTTTGGTTTTGTATTTTACATCTAGGCGTCGAGCTTGCCAGTCTAAGAAATTTGAAGCAGAACCGGTTTCACCCCAATCCTGCCTGCTCGGCATCCAAGCTTCCAGGTCAAACATTTTGTATTTGCCGGCGCCCATATCCCCGGTGCAGATTTGCAAGACTCTATAGGGTAGGCCCAGCTCTTCATGGAGCTCCTTGGCTATTTCTACTAAAGTCTGGTGCATTTTATCCGATTCTTCTATATCAGCTTTGGTTATACAAACTTGTTCCACTTTCATAAATTCATGAACCCTATACAATCCTTTAGTATCTTTTCCGTAAGATCCGATTTCACTTCTGTAGCACTGGGAAAAACCGCATATTTTTAAAGGCAGATCAGACTCATCCAAGGTTTCGCCCGCATAATAAGCCAAAAGTGAGGGTTCTGCCGTACCCACCAAGAATTTATTTTCCTTATTTTTCTTGCCGTCAGCTTCCACTTCATCATTGGCTATTTTATAGATTTCATCCACTTCCGGGTTGAAAGTTTTTCCGGCAAAATATCCGGTGCCAAACAGCGCAAATTCTCTAATAAGAGTCGGGGGAAGCATAGGTGTAAAACCTTTGGAAATAAGTTTTTCCAAGGCATACATCATTAAAGCTAAAGCCAGGGTCATACCTTGGTTTTTTAGGTAATAGCCGCGGTATCCGGCCACTTTCACTCCCCTTTCGATATCAATTATATCCAAATCTTTACCAAGTTGGATATGGTCTTTTGGGGTAAAATCAAATTGAGGTTTTTCTCCCTGCTCCTCAACCGGGATATTTTCGCTATCGTCTTTTCCTATCGGCGTATCCTCGGAAGTTACAGTCGGCACCTTAACCATCAAATCTCCGAATTTTTGTTCAATTTGGTGGAATTTTTCCTCCTTTTCAGCAATTTCTTTTTTTAATTTTTTACCCTCTTGGATTTTTTCCTCTGTCGGTTTTCCTCCGTTGCTAGCGCCGGCAAGTTCGTTTCTTTTGGTTCTGAGCTCATTGATTTCGGTTTGTAGCTTTCTTTTTTCTTCGTCAAGTTTAAGAAGCTCATCGATATCAACATCGATATTTTTGTTTTTGGCTGCCTCCTTTACTTTGTCCGTGTTGTCGCGGAT
>CAYRJF010000058.1:2409-5118 GCA_964424365.1 uncultured Gammaproteobacteria bacterium
TATTTGTAATTAAAAAATTTAGAAAATTTTTTAATTCGCGGAATTTTGCGAAACAGATGCAGAACTTCGCGGAATAATATTTTTAAAATCAAGTTAATTTTTGTCATTTTATTTGGGTTAAATTATGATTAATAACAACAGGCTGAGCGGCGATTAACTCATCCTTGTAGCCGACTTCAGGGATGGGGTTTAGGAAATAGATTTTTTTGTCCAGGACATAAGCATAGCCTATCTCCATAAGCACAGAGCCGCCTATGTAACCGGGAATACCGTTTTTTTCAAAATTACAAACTAATATGGCGTCGCTTTCTTTGATTTTATTATAATACCATTTAAAAGTGTCATTCTCCATTTTTAGTTCATATTGAGCCTCTTTGACCCGTTTGATTGTTTCTTGGTCTTCCTCGGCATACATTTTCATTAATTTATGGGAAAAAACCGTATGACCCTGATTTTCCAATTCAGCTTTGATTTCATGGATTTTTTTGGCATTCGTGATGCTGCCGCAGATTGTAATCTTCATACTAAATATATTTTAATTTTTTAAACCAATGTTCCCAAACCGGTTCTAGGTCTAATTCCCTAATTTTATCCAGGGAAATCCAAGCTATCTCGTGGGCTTCTTTGTCTCTGGATTTGACTTTTCCTGACCAGGACTTGGCTTCATAAACATGCCAGTAGTGTCCTTTTATTCCTTGGGCACACTCATTCCAGTCCACAAATTCCTGGGTCAGTTTATGTATTTCCCCTGTTTTTAATCCGGTTTCCTCTTCTGTTTCCCTATGAGCCGCTTGTTCCGGCCCTTCCCCTTGATCAACGTGTCCGGCCGGGCAGGCCCAGCCATGGGGATAGTTTTTTCGGTTAAGCATTAGTATTTCACCCTGATCGTTTTTTATAATTATTCCTACACTTTGATGCATGTTTACGAATTACCCCGGTTAAATGGTTCGTTAATTTAACGGGGCAGGCGAATTGGAGTGATATTAATATTGCCTGCTTTTTAAAAGTTTTTAACCTCCCCCAACCCCTCCTTGTTAAGGAGGGGGATTAGAATATCGGGATTCGTAAATTCGCCCGCCTAGCCGGCGAGGCTGGTAGATGATTCGTTATTTGTAACTCTTGGGTCTCATTAAAGGAAAGATTTGGCATTCTCGGGCTGACTTGTCCATTAAGAAGGAAAAAACCCTTTCACTCATGCCAAATCCGCAAGTGGGTGGCATGCCGTATTCCAGAGCCTCTACATAGTCATGGTCAAACATCTGCGCCTCTTCATCCCCCTCTTCTCTTAATTTTTGTTGGGCTTCAAATCTCTCGGCCTGATCCACGGGGTTGTTGAGCTCGCTGTAGCCATTGCCCAGCTCACTTCCGGCAATTAAAGGTTGAAAGCGCTGAGTAAGCTCCGGTCTCTCGGGGTTGGTTTTGGCCAAAGGAGAAACTACCTTGGGCGCTCCCACTAAAAAGCCGGGTCCGGCGATTTGTTTGCGGCAGTATTTCCATAAATTATCTATGGCCCTGGTGATATTAAAACCCTTTTTGTCGTATTCTACTCCCAGCTCCTCCAATTTAGCTTTAATTTCTTTCTCATTAGTGTTAAGAATATCAATTCCCGTATATTCTTTTACAGTCTTTTGATAATCATAGCGTTGCCATTTTTTGCCCAAATCAACTTTAAAACCCCTGATATTAAATTTCAAAGTCCCAAAAGTTTCTTGGGCAATATGTTTAAAAAGTTCTTCTACTAAATCCATGCCATCCTCATAATCGGCATAAGCCCAATAAAATTCCATTTGGGTGTAATCTTGCAAATGTTCGGCATCCATACCCTCGTTACGAAATTGCCTGCCGATTTCGAAAGTTTTTTCCAGGCCTGCCACCATTAATCTTTTCTGCCAGAGTTCCCCCATGGAAATGCGTAGGTAAACATCCATATCTAAGGCATTGTGGTGCGTAGTAAAGGGCCTGGCGTCCGCGCCCCCGGCAGTGACTTCCAGCACCGGCGTTTCCACTTCTAAAAATTCTTTTTTAATCATAAAGGAACGGACTGAATTCCAAAACTTAGCTCTTTTTTGGATCATATCACGAACCCCCGGATTCATTAAAATATCCAGATATCGCTTGCGTAATTTTTCTTCCTCGTCTTTAAAGCCGTGCCATTTATCCGGGAGTGGCCGGATTGCCTTGGAAAGAAGTTTCCACTCCGAAGCCATTAAACTATTCTCTCCCCTGTGAGTAACAAAACAAGTCCCGGTGATTTCCAAAAAATCCCCGATATCAATAAGCTTGGCCAGATTTTTGTAGTCTTCAGCCCCGATTTCTTTTTTAGAAAAAGCGACTTGGATTTGACCGCTCTTATCTTCCAGTTGGGCAAAAGTCAGGTTTCCGTGGCTTCGTTTGCTTCTAAGCCTTCCCGCTAAAGTAATTTTTTCAGCTTTTTTTTCTAAATTTTTAAAATCATCTAAAACGGCTTGGGTTAGGTAAGTTTGCTTAGCTTTAGCCGGATAAGGGTCTATCCCCTGTTCTTCAAGTTTTTGCAATTTTTCTAATCTATCCTCTTTTTCAGTTTGACTTTCTTGGTTATCTTTTTGCTGCTTTTTGGGGTCTTGATTGTTTGTCATAAGTTTTTTTCTAAAAATAAAACTAAACCAATTTTAGTAAACATACTATCAAATTTAGTGTGTCTGGGTAAAAGTAAAATTTCTTAACTCGAGA
>CAYRJF010000059.1:0-5041 GCA_964424365.1 uncultured Gammaproteobacteria bacterium
TCCGAGCTTCTACAAGAAGTTTCTCAAAAGATTGATATAGAAGGGGTTCGCGTCCCTAAATTTCATTATTATCAAGCCAACTCGGAAATGCATTTTATGGTAATGGAAAATTTGGATGCCATCACCTTGGAAGAGGCCATGAAGAAAAGAGAAAATTTTCCTCCCGGCTTTGATGCTGAAAAATTTTTCACCTCTTTAGAAAACTTTGTAAAAGAGTTAAATCAAAACCGAATTTATCATAAAGATTTACATAAGGGCAATATAATGGTTGACAAAAACGACGGAACCTGCTATGTTATTGATTTCGGAACAGCCGGACATTATATTGATGAAAATAAAGCTTTTCAAAAAAAAGATCCTAAAACCGATAATATGGTAAAAATAACTAGCGACATCAATAACGTTAGAAAACATAGAAAAGATTTTGAAGAAGCTTTTAACAATAACCTTTAAATTATGAGGAGACCCAGTATGTCCATTTCCGAAGAATTGAAACGAAAAATGCGCGAAACCATTGATCAGATGGCAACGCAAGATTTGAAAACCATGCCAATCCCGGGCATGGATTATTATGTGGTCAGTGTTGACCACCTGGAAAAGGGAATGTTCATTTTTAAAGAATATAGGGGTGACACACCTTATCACCTCTATCACATTATCAATCACGATTGACTGGCCCCGAAAAGCAAAAAAGCAAAAAATTCGGGGCTTTTTATTTTCTCTAAATTTGACTAAAACAAACAAATCAGGTAGGATTAAAAAGAATTAGCCGAGCTTGATATTGGATATTTGATATTAGAAATTTGAGAAAGGTCTAATAATGTTTGAGGCTAAATTATCTAATCTTTCTTCCAATATCTTTTTTAGTTTAAAAAAAATTAATCAAGCTGAAAGCTAACAGCTAAAACCTAAAAGCTAAATAATCTTATGAATGTAACCGAACTGGCCAGACGACTGAAAATCACACCCAAAGATCTGCGCGAAACCCTCCCGCGTGTTGGTTTTGATATTGGGAAAAAAGCCATAAAAGTGGATGATAAACTCGCCCAAAAAATAATTAAGGAATGGCCGCAAAAAATCAAAGAACTGGAAGAGGAAGAAAAAGAAGCGGAAAGAAAAAGAAAAGAAGAGCTGGGAGAATCGGCAGATATAAAGAAAAAAGTGCTTATACCTCAATATATAACCGTAAAAGATTTTGCTGATATAAGCGGATTGCCTGTAAGTCAGGTTTTAAAAGAATTAATGCAAAACGGTGTCTTTACTTCCATGAATGAAAAAATTGATTATGACACCGCCAGCATAATCGGAGAATATCTTGATTTAGATGTAAAATTAAAAGAAAAGGAAGAAGGCGCGGAAGAAAAAGAGGAGGAAGAAAAAATTGATCAAATTATAGGAAAAGAAAATAAAGAAAACCTGCAAACCAGACCTCCGGTGGTGGTAGTTATGGGTCATGTTGACCACGGAAAAACTAAATTACTAGACACTATCAGGGAATCCAATATAGCCGGAGAAGAATCCGGAGGAATAACCCAGCACATCGGAGCTTACCAAGCGATTAAACAAGGTCGTTTAATTACTTTTATAGACACGCCGGGTCATGAGGCCTTTACTGCCATGAGAAGCCGGGGCGCTAAAGTGGCTGACATCGCCATCTTGATAGTAGCTGCCGACGATGGGGTAAAGCCCCAAACCCTGGAGGCCTACAAAATCATGGAATCAGCGGGAATCCCTTTTTTAGTGGCTATAAATAAAATTGACAAAGAAGGGGCGGATATTGATAAAACCAAGCAAGAACTTTCCACCCAGTTGCACATCACTCCGGAGGACTGGGGAGGAAAAACTATCTGCTCTCCAATCTCGGCCAAATCCGGAGACGGGGTACAAAATTTATTAGACATGATTTTACTTTTGGCTGATACTGAAGCCAGAGATCTAAAGGCCAATCCTAATACAAATGCAGTGGGAACCATTATCGAATCCCACGTTGACAAATCAGCCGGTCCGGTAGCCACTATCTTAATCCAAAATGGCACCCTGCGGGTGGGAGACCAACTTTGCTTTGGCAATCAAATCTGCGGCAAGGTTAGAGCTTTGGAAAATTATAAAAATGAAAAGGTCGGAGAAGCCGAACCTTCTTGTCCGGTCCAAATTACCGGGCTAAAAATCGCGCCGGCAGTGGGAGATATTCTTAAAGCAAGCGACGGCGAGAACGGTAAAATCAAACTAACCAAAATGAAAAAAAGACAGCCCGGTCAAGCTCAAACCACCGCTGACTCGGAAAATTCAGAGGCTCAAAAATTAAATATTATTTTAAAAAGCGATTTTTTGGGCTCGGCCGAGGCGATTGAAGAATCTTTATTAAAAATCAACACTGAGGATGTTAAAGTAAAGATTATTCATAAAGGACTGGGGAATATTCGGGAAGGAGACCTTCAGAAAGCGGAGGCCAGTGACGCCCAAATTATCGGATTTAATGTTAAAATTTCCCCTCAGATTGAAAATTTAGTTCGAGAAAAAAATGTCCCGATAAAAACTTTCAGTATAATTTATGAGTTGATTGAATATGTTAAAAAAGAGATGGAAAAAATTATGAAGCCCAATATTGAAAGAACCGATTTGGGAAAACTTAAAGTCTTGGCCATATTTCGAACCGAAAAAGACTTTCAAATTTTAGGAGGAAAAGTTCTGGAAGGAAAACTGGAGCCTGATACGCAAGTGGAAGTAGTTCGCAACAAAGAAACGGCGGGCAAAGGAAAGCTGTCTGAATTAAAAATCGGCAAGGAGGATGTTAAAGAAGTGGAAAAAGACCAGGAGTGCGGAGTAAAATTTGAAGGAAACGCAGAGGTTCAAGTGGGGGATATTCTAAACATTTACACCGAAAAAGAAGTCGCCAATAAATTATAATTTTTTAAACTTTTATACTCTAATTTGACTAAAATTTTTATTTTTTCTTTGTCATTTTGCATTTTGAAATTTGATTTTTAAATTTAACAAAGATATGTCCCGGAAAGAGAAACTAGACGAAACTTTAAAAAAAGAACTGGCGGAGATTATAAACCGGGAAGTTCCGGTAGAAAATTTTCTGATTACGGTTTCCTACGCTGATTGCGCTCCGGATCTATCTCAGATAAAAGTGGGAATCTCGGTTTTACCGGAAAACAAAACCGGAACCGGCTTAAAAAAACTTAATCCCAAAACCAAACTAATCGCCAAAAACTTAAAAGAAAAAAACAACCTCAGGCGGGTTCCCAAGGTGATTTGGATATCAGATACTTCGCCGAAAAACTTATTTGAAATAGAAGAAGAATTAAATAAATAATCCCATGCTCACCGTAGGGATTTTTTATTTTCCAAATTAAAATGAAGGTAAATATTGCCAAATTTCAAAAAGCTCACAGGGTTATCCAAGGAGCAAAAAATATTTTGATTATTATACACAAAAGGCCGGATGGAGACGCCTTGTCTTCAGCTTGCGCTTTTTCTTTGTTCTTAGATAAATTAAACAAGCAACATGAAATTTTCTGCCCTGATCCTCCGCCGGAAACTTTTTCTTTTCTGCCCGGGGTAAATAAAATCAAATCTAATAAAATTGAGATGAAAAATAATTTCTCCCGATTTGATTTGATTTTGATCCTTGATTGCGGAAGCATTATTAGGACGGATTTAGTTTCGGAAATTGAATCCCGCGGGGACCACCAATACATTTTAGAATTTGATCATCATCCTTCAAAAGAAAGATTTAGTGATCTGGAGCTTAGGTATCCGGAGATGAACTCAACCACAGAGGTGATTTATCATTTTTACAAATTTAATAATCTGGAAATTGATAAAGAAACCGCGGAATCTATTTTAACCGGCATCTTAACCGATACCGCGAATTTTCTCCATCCTTTAACCAATACCCAAACCTTGGAGATTGCTTCGCTAATGCTCAATAAAGGGGCGAACTACCCTAAAATCACTAAAAGTACCTGGCAAAACAAGTCGGTAGACTCTATGAAAGTTTGGAGTGTGGTGTTAAATAATTTAAAAATTAATCCCGAATACAAAATAGCTTTCTCCGTTCTAACCCAAGAAGAAATGAAGCTCTTTGAAGACAATCTGGAAGACCTGGATTCCATCCTGCATTGGATTAGTAATTTGGAAGAGATTAAAGCTCTGATTCTTTTAAAGGAAGAGGTTGGAAATTTATTAAAAGGAAATTTACGCACAAACCACCCGGGGGTGGACGTCTCTCTTCTGGCTAATCATCTGGGCGGAGGAGGCCACGCCAAAGCTTCGGGCTTTATGATTAAAGGGGAAATCAAAAAAGGAAATAATAGTTGGAAAGTGTTATAACCCAGATACACACAATATATAATACATAACACATAGCACATAAATTCAAAAACCGGCAGTCATCAAAGATAGACTGCCGGCGGGCCAAAAAACAGCCGGTGGTTTTATTTTTAAAGTTTTGATCTTTGATCTTTGATCTTTGAATTTTTAATTCTCCATTTCTCAATCTCTTTATGATTCCCGGAAAGAAGCACGTCCGGAACTTTATATTCTTCACCATCTACTTCAAAAACTTCCGGCCTGGTATACTGAGGATATTCAACTTGCCCGGGAACTGAATGAGATTCGCTGTCTAAGCTGGCCTCATTACCCAAAACTCCCGGAACCAAACGGGAAACCGAGTCCACCACTGCCATAGCCGGTATCTCTCCGCCGGTTAAGACATAATCTCCAATGGAAATTTCTTCATCAATAAAAAAGCGGACGCGCTCATCCACTCCCTCGTAGCGTCCGCAAATTAAAATAATATTTTCCAATCCCGAATAACTTTTCACTTTTTCTTGAGTCCATTTATTTCCCCTGGCTGAAGTTAAAACTACTTTGGTTTTCTCCGGATTTATTTTTGATTTGATATCTTTTACCGCCTTGTAAATCGGCTCTACTTTCATAACCATTCCGGCACCTCCTCCGTAAGGGGTGTCATCCACGGTTTTATGCTTGTCCTCGGTCCAATCTCTTAAATTGTAAACCTTGATCTCAA
>CAYRJF010000060.1:0-4914 GCA_964424365.1 uncultured Gammaproteobacteria bacterium
TTTGGGAAAAGAAAAAGATTGAGAGTGTTTTGGTTGTTGATTGATTGAAGTTTTTTGGTTGTTTTTTGGGGTTTCGGTGTTTTGTGCGGTTAGGCGGGGTGTTAAAGAATTTTAAGTGAGGGGGATGATTCTGGCTCCCTCGTAAGAGAGGCAAAATCATCCCATTCACTATTCATTCTTTTTAAACTTCAATCTACTCTCAATCTTGTTTATTATAATAGCACGCCTAAAAATAATGTCAAGTTTTTTAAATTCATTTAATTTTAGCAAATAAATAATTATACTTTATTATAGTGTTTTTTAACTTTTCAGAGTTATCCACAAGAGGGTTTAGATTTATAAATTTTACTTTATTTTCTGTAAATGTGTGGTAAAATGAAAATATCTTATTAGTAATCTAAACATATGCAAAAAGCAAAGTTATTGCCTGTAGAGGCAAAAAATAAATTTTGCGAGTTCTCTTATTTGGAAAGTTTAGGGGTTGCGTTGATTGAATATACGGTTTTAAACCCTGAATTTGGCGAGGAGCTACGGAAATTATGTAGTCAGATAAGGTATGGCTATCAAGGCAGAGAATTGAGGGAAAGTTTGTATTCCAGTTGGCTTTTACCCGCAAATTTAGAGGTGGCTCTTCAACGGACTGTTTGGTTAATCAACCAAATCAATGAAGATAAGGTGCTTGGAGCCAGAGACACGGCAGAGAGGCTCTTGGAATGGGAGCGGAATTATCCCCATAAGTCACCAAAACAGCTGATAGTAGGCCTGGCCGCCACATCTATCCCGGGATTAACCCTGGGTAAAGTATCTAAGTTGACCAATATGGCTTTGATAGTCAACAAGGAAAGTTCGTTTAAAGCCGGAACGGAGTTAGCTCGGTTGGTAGTGCGAGCTAGTCAGGGAATTGTGAGTAAGTCCTTGGATAAAGCGCGAGGTTCAGTTGATAGCCTGGAGCCGGAGGTGGCGATGTGGATGTATGGAGACCGGGAAGTAGATTTTCACCAAGCCGAAGGAGAGCAGATAAGGAAAATTAAATTTGAGCTGGATAAAGCGGGTGCTGTAAGTGAAATAATTAGAAAAGATAATAAACCGCAAGCCTTGGCTCTAAGTCCGGTGGTTAATGTTTCTGCGGTTAAAGAGAGTTGGAATTTGGAAAGTTTAAAAAATTAATATGTTTAATTTTTTAGCAAAATCATCTAAAACCAAGAAAATATTTTTTTCCGTATTGAGGTTTTTGTTTTATTTTGGCCAAAGTCGGTTTGACTTAGGAGGTAAACAGGCCTAAAATTAAAGTGGTAAGGTTAGAGGAGATTTGAGTAGAATTATACAGAATTCATTCAAAATTTAAGATTTATCCCGTTAATTATTATAAATTAACCGGGACCTGGCCCCAATACAAAATAACTAACAATTTTTTAGCTAAATATAGATAGGGCCTGCTGACAGAGTCAGCGAGAAAGGTAATATTTAATTATTGAGAAAAATTATTTTCCCAATTTTAAAATTTCTTTTTAGAAATTTTAAATTCTTATAATCAAATATTTTTCCTCCCTCGAGTTTTTGTTTCTTTTTTTCTAAAAAGAAAAGGTGGGGATGAAAATAATTTTTCGCCTGGCTGCTAATTTTTTTCAAAAATCAGCAGCCCCTAGATAGTTTTTATTTTTTTGAATAAAAAGTTTAACCTTGACCGAAAAGGTGTTTTAAATTAATATAATAAGTTAATTCAGCGAACATTAACAAAAAAGATAAAGGAGGGAAAGTTATGGAGACTAAACCGGGAACAAGAGAAGATTTAACTGACCAGCAGGGCCACGAAGACGTGAGGACGGCATTGAGATTATTTAGCCTGCGGAATGCTGAAAAATTACCGGATTTTTTAAGACAAGATTCCGGTGGTTTTGGAAAGATAATGCTGGATCTCCTCAAAGTATCCGAATACGAGGTTTTTTTACCTGTTATTGTTAGATCGACTGATTGGCTTTCATCAATTAATCAGGTTGAAGGGCTTACAAGGCAGGCTTGCATTCATAGTGAGATTTGGCCGGTTCAAAACAGGCTTGAATTGATCGGCGGTTTATATGAAGTGTCCGAGGGTGATTTCTTAACCCCATTAATGGATTATCTAAATTCATCAGTGGAGTATTGGGAGTCTGAAGAGTGTCCGTGTGCTATTTGTGTTTCTGAAAGAGCCAAAGAGGTAATAGAGTCAGCCGGCTGTAAGGAAATATTGAAGAAAGTAGAGACCATTGAATTATCAGAAGAATATAAACAAGCAGAAATAGTCTTTTACTAAAAGTTTAACTTAGATCAAATTTCGTTGGAGTGTATTAACTAAAACATGGAGAAACAGCAAAAGGAGGTCGCATGGCCAAAAAAAGGAATTTTTCTAAATGGTTCAGCCAGAGAAATCGGAAGAGAATCCGCGGTCACAGGCCCAAGTTGCCCAAACAGTTTTATTATGCGCTCAAGGACACGGTCGGGACTGAAGAATTCGCCCAAAAAGTAAGTGAGCTGGGCGGTGTCCGAGCGGCCATTAAAAACACGGATTGGTATCAGGAAGTAAGCCGGCATTCCAATTTTGCCAAGGCCCGGTGCTATAATACCTGGGTTAAAAGGATGTGCAAAAACTGGCAATCACAGCAGACTAAGAGAGCGCAGGCGGAATACAAAAAATCCAAGCCGGTTCGAGTAACCCTGGAAACAAAGCCGAAAAGAATAAAAAAATCACGGAAGAATTCACCCAAGAACCGTTTGGAGCGTCTGAGAAAACTGCTCTACAATACCCAGGCTTATGTGGTCAGCACGGACAGTCTGTCCCCGGCAATGCATCACCAGAAACTTTTGATGGCTTATGATTTGGCTTACGGACGTGAACGGGAAAGACTGGCGCGTGAGATTTCCAGTTTCCAGTCCACAGTCAGGGCTAAAGTTTTTGTGGGGGATGTGAAAGACCACTCCTTTAATTCAAAAAGGCAAAAATTTTCTTGGAATACGAATTTTTTGGGGGTGGTCTTGGAAGTTGAATTTTCCGCCCAAGGGTTCAAATCTGCCTGGAAGGCCAGGATTCTTTATCAAGGGAACTGTAATCAGGTTAAGGGCTGGTGGAAGCACAATATTCACAGAAGAAGCCGGTTACCGGTTCGTTTCTTGTCCCTTGTGACCGCCCGGATCAAGCAATCCCGGAAAACCCATTGGATCAGAGACCTGGATCTTACCAAATATAATTACAAAGTAGCTTAATAGCTTAAAAAGGAGGTTTACGCCCCGTTGCAATAAAAGGCAACGGGGTCTTTTATTTTCCGAATTTTGAAAAAATGCTATAATGGAATTAGATCTAAAAAATAAATTTTAATTTATGGGAAATGATTTAAAAGATTTAATGGGTCAAGCCAAGGACCTTAACTCGGACAGATTTGAAAGAAAACTAAACAGCTTTGTCCGGACTCACCACCGCTACAGCAATCTAGATAGTAAGAACCGGGAAGTGGTCAATGATTTAGTCCACAAATACAAAGATAGATTAAGGCACAAAGGCGGGATTTCCGGTTACGCGGTTAGAAGAGAGATGTATAAGTTAAATCAAAAAAAAGATGAAATGGGGCTTACTAAGAACGATTTAAGAGACATCAGAAAAATGATGAAAGGACTGAAGAAATAAGTGAAATAAGTGAAATAAGTTTAAATACTATAGATTTTGGGTTAGAAAAAAAGATCATTTTTTTAATTTTTTATATCATAATACAAAATTCTTTTAAAATCAATTAGTAACATTAAGCCAGATTGACAACAGACTTAGAAGTGGTAATCTTTTAGGAAAAACAAGCACATTTAAAATTTTAATCCAAAATTTAATTATAGGAGGTAAGACAATGAGTAATAATGATGACTTTTTGTTGTTTTCGGGTAATTCCAATAAAGGTCTGGCAAAATCAATTTCCGACTACCTGGAAAAAGAATTGAGCCCGATTAAGGCCAAAACCTTTAGTGACGGGGAAATTGAAATTGAGATTAAAGAAAATGTCAGGACTAATGATATTTTTGTTATTCAGTCCACCTGTGCGCCGGTTAATGACAACCTAATGGAGCTTCTATTGATTATAGATGCCTTAAAAAGGGCTTCAGCTAAACGAATCACAGCGGTTATTCCTTATTTCGGCTACGCCAGGCAGGATAAAAAAGTGGCGCCCCGGGTTCCGATTAGCGCCAAACTTGTGGCAGATTTACTTCAAGCTGCCGGAGCCGATCGGATTATCACTATGGATTTACACGCCAACCAAATACAGGGCTTTTTTAACGTTCCGGTGGATAATCTATTCGCCAAACCGGTTTTAATTGATTATATTCAGAGAAATATTCCGGATAATTTAGCAATAGTTTCGCCGGATGCGGGGGGCGTGGAAAGAGCCAGATCTTTTGCCAAAAAGCTTGATGCCGGTTTAGCTATTATTGACAAACGCAGGGAAGCGCCCAACAAAGCCAAGGCCATGGCGGTAATTGGGAACGTGGCTGGTAAAAAAGCCATAATTTTAGACGATATGATAGATACAGCCGGAACCTTGACCGAGGCAGCGGACGTAGTAAAGAACCAGGGAGCAAAAGAAGTGCACGCTATAGCCACCCATGCGGTTTTGTCCGGGCCTGCCATTGACCGGATCAATGATTCTGAGTTTGAGTCAGTGGTGGTTACTAATACAATCCCTTTAGAGGAAAAAGTGAACACTTGCCCAAAATTGATTCCGCTTTCTGTAGCCGGTTTGTTTGGCGAGGCAATCAAGAGAAGTAATACTGGTGATTCAGTCACTTCATTGTTTATTTAAATTTTAAAATTTAAGTTTTAGAGGGGCCCAAAAACTAAACGGCCCCTTTTTTATTTTCTCAAATTTGTTAAAATAAGGATATGAAGGAAGCTATAAATTA
>CAYRJF010000061.1:0-4866 GCA_964424365.1 uncultured Gammaproteobacteria bacterium
TAAATAAAATTAAATGAAAAAGAAACAAATTTTTTCTTACCCAGGTCTTTTTCTCTTTTTAATTTGTTTAATTTTTATCTCCGGGTGCGGAAATAAAAATCAGACGGAAAAAGAAAATCAGACAAATAATTCCGAAACCCTAGTTGCTGATGGAGAAGAAAACCAAGCAACAAAGATTGATCAATCAAAGTTAATAAACCAAGACCAAAAAAATCTAGCGAATTTAGCTTCTGAAAAAGTCAAGATTAGAAAAACCAGTATCAATAAAATTAATAGCGATTTAAGAGAAGGAAAAATTACGGAAAAGGAAGCAGTAAAGCTCCGTTTAACAGCTTTGGTTAATCCAGAAGAGCTGGATGATAATTATAAAGGAGAGGAAATAGAGGGAAGATCATCCCTGAATAGCGACACTAAATGGATATTAAATAATTGGGATAATTTTAGCGAGGATGAGAAAAAAGAGTTTGAACCCTATATTTTACCTCCGGACGAGGAGGGGAGTATTTTTTATGGGGAAGATAAGGATTTGAGCGGTTTATTTATAAAAAGAGCCAGGGCCGCCTCTCCCAACTGGAAAAGCAGGGAAGTCAATTTGGGCGCCGAGGCCAAACTTTTTTATAAACAAAAAAGCTCTTGGTCACAGTCAAGAAAAAACAAAGAAGAAGACAGATCTATATATTTAGAGCTAGCCCTGGAAGATTCCTGGCCTAAATTTAAAAATTTATTGGGAACTGAGCCCGAGGAAAGAGTTTATGTGTATTTGGTTAAAATGAATGATTGCGGTGAGGCCTTTATGAAGTATAAAGACGGTGCACAAAGATGTATTATAAATATAAAGGCCGACCAAAGTGAAAAATTATTAAAAGCATCTCTAGCCCATGAGCTTTTTCATTGCTTTCAATATCGGTTGTCTAATAAATATCTAAATATTAGTAATGATATTGACTGGTTGGCCGAAGGTACGGCGGTTTGGGCGGAAGACCATGTTTATTCCGACTACAACTCCGAGCACCAATATTTGACCGAAGATTTTTTCAAACACCTGGACGAAGACCTAATAACTTCTATAGATGATCGGGAATATGGAAGATATATGTGGTTTTACTTTTTAAGCCAGTATTATGATGACAGTTATGTGGTCAAAATTTTAAAAAAAGCGGCTAACAATAACATCCGGGAGTCAGCTCAAAATTCCGTTCCGGAATATAAATTGGCTTATCAAGATTACGCTTTTTATAACTGGAACTACGGACCGTTTTTTAAATACAAAGATGAGCCAAAATTTCCGGAAGGGGAACATCCCAGGGGGAGCGCGTCTAAATACTTTACTGTTTTTGAAGAACAAGACCGGGACTATGAAGCTGATTTAGACAAAGGAGGTATGGAATATAGAATTTATTCTTTTAATCCGGCCAAGCAAGCCAAGTATGCCAGCTTTAAGTTTGAGGATTATCCCGAAGACATAACCATAACCGCTTTACTAAAAAAGTCAGAGGGTTGGCAAAAAGAGAGCTGGAATCAATTAAATAAAAAGAATATTTGTTTGGCAGATGATGAGACTACCATGATTGTTTTAATCGTTGCTAATTCAAATTTGAAAAATAAAAATAAACTCAAGTACAATTTAAAGCTGGAAGCGAAATGCCCCAAGATATCCCGGGGGACTATGATTTTGGAGGAAGAATCTAGCGGCGGTTCTAATCACAGGAAAGTAACCATGAAATCAGAGGATTTGTTGGAATATAATGCGGAAACTAATTGTATGGAAATTGTAGAGAGAAGCATAAGTTGCAATATTAATTCCAATATAGAAATGATGCAGGGAACTCCGATGCATACAAAATCAACAGTTCAGGGTCAGGGAGGAGTAAGCGAAACCTATTATAACCAAGAAGACAAGCCGGCCAGGATTTGTTTTAATTCAGACAGAACTACCTTTATTTTAGATCCAGACACTAAAGACGATTCTTATATAGATATGACCACCACCTTGACCGGGAACGAGCCTAGGACCGAAAAAACTTCTTGCCCCGGCCTTTGGCCCACTAATCATATAATAGACCCGAAAAATATTTCTGAAAATAAGATCCAGGGAAAGGAAATTTTTTCTGAACAAGGTATGACCGGGCCGATTAGTCTGAAAATAAAGTATGACTATGTTTTCTATAAAAAAAACTAAACTAAAAAAATCTTTTCAGAAAGCGGCGCGAGGAATAGTCAATATTATTCCGCTTTTGATCGGAGTGGTTTTATTGACCAGTTTGATTAGCAAAGCTATCCCTATTTCTTTTTATAATTCAGTTTTAGGTAAAGGTTTCTTTGGGGATATTTTTTGGGGAAATATTTTAGGAAGTATAGCCGCAGGCAATCCGGTAACCAGTTATATTTTAGGCGGAGAAATTTTGAATCAAGGAGTCAGCTTGTTGGCGGTGACCGCTTTCCTGGTTGCCTGGGTTACGGTGGGAGTTGCTCAACTTCCTTTTGAAGCCAAAGTTTTGGGCAGTAAGTTTGCCATAATCAGAAATTTACTGTCTTTTGTTTTTGTTTTTTTAGTGGCCTTTTTAACAGTAGCTTTAGTTAATTTAATTTAATATGCTAAAAGAGAAATTAAAAAAGATATCATTTGATAGGTATTTTTTAGCCCTGGTTATAATCTTGTATATTTATTTTTGGTTTACCAATCCAGGTATTTTTCAAGAAAGTTTAAAATTTGCTTTTAGCATAAGCTTGAAAGTAATCCCGGTTTTTATTTTAGTTTTTGTTTTAATGGTCTTAGTTAATTATTTTGTCAGTCGGGATTATTTGGTTAAGCAATTGGGTAGAAGGGGTTATAGAAAGTGGGTCTTCGCAGTTGTGGCCGGAATTATCTCCTCCGGTCCGATTTATATTTGGTATCCTCTTTTAGGAGAATTAAAAGAGAAGGGGGCTTCTTATGGTTTGATTGCTTGTTTTTTATATAATCGATCCTTAAAGATCCCTTTAATCCCCATATTTTTGCTTTATTTTAGTTTAGAGTTTATAATAACTTTAGGCCTGGTGATGATCGTGGCTTCATTAGTCCAGGCACAAATAATTGAAAAAATAATTTAAATTTTATGAAAATCGCAATTCCTTCAAAAAGCAAAACCAAAGAGTCTGAAATTTATACTCGTTCCGGCAGGGCTCCTTATTTTTTAATATTTCAAAACGGAGAATTTATTAAGGCCTTGGAAAATCCTTATGCTCAAGGAGAGCAGAGGGGAGTCGGCCCCAGGGTGGCCAAATTGTTGCTTGAGGAAGGAGTGGAAAAAGTAATTGCCCAAGAAATCGGGCCTAATATGAAATTATTCTTGGAAGACAACGGAGTAAAAGTGGAGATAACCGACCGGGTAAAGGTTTTAAAAGTTATAGAATAGACAAAAAAATAAAAATAGTCTAAATTAATTAGACATTTTAATTTAGTAAAGGAGGTGTAAAAGCTCTTTAAAAAATTAGCCCAAACTTAAAAAAGAAAATCAAAACGGAAAGGAGAGGCTAAAATGAAAATATTTGTATTGGATACTAACGTGATTTTACATAACTGGGAGTGCATTCACCAGTTTGAGGAAAATGATGTAATTATACCCATATCCGTACTGGAGGAACTGGATACTTTTAAAAAGGGTGTGGAAACGATTAATTTTAATGCCCGCGAATTTTTGCGTTATGTTGACGGATTAAGCGCAGATCAAGTTTTTAATGGAGGTGTGAAACTGGGCAAAGGCGAAGGAAAGTTAAGAATTGTTTTAGAAAAAGAAAAAGACCCGATAATAAATCAAAATCTGGATATGAAAAAACATGACCACCGAATTCTTAATATAGCCAAGTCGATAAGCAAGGAAAACACGAGCAAGGAAGTGGTTTTGGTCAGCAAGGACACTAATTTGCGCATGAAAGCCAGGGCTTTTGGTATTCAGGCAGAAGATTTGATTATGGATCAAATTACATTAGAGGATTTGTTTACAACATTGCCAAAAATTGAAGGTGTTAGAGCTGATTTAATTGATTTACTTTATTCAGAGAACGGCGAAATTCAGATGGATTTACTTGAATTATCAACAGAGGAAATCGTTGCTAATCAATATTTGATTTTAAAAAATGGTTCTAGTAAATCAGCCCTGGTTAAATTTGATGAAGATAGGGAAGTCTTTAAAAGAGTTATAAAGGAGAGTTGTTATAATGTTTTTCCTAGAAACGCTGAGCAAATATTTGCCTTGGAAGCATTAAGCAACTCGGAAATAAGTTTGGTGGGTATAACCGGAAAAGCCGGAACCGGAAAAACATTATTGGCTTTAGCCAGCGCCTTAAGCAACAAAAGCTATTATAGGCAAATTTTTGTGGGAAGGCCGATTGTGCCGTTGAGCAACCGTGATATGGGTTATTTGCCCGGAGATATACCGGCAAAAATAGAGCCTTTTTTTCAATCAATAGAAGATAATTTATCCGTGATAGAGAAATTAAACGGAGAAGAAAATGGTGGCGAAGGCACTAAAAAAGGGGGTAAAAAAACCATACAAAAAATGAAGGACGAAGGCAAAATTGTTATGGCTCCGCTTTCCTACATCAGGGGTAGAAGTTTGATAAACATAGTTTTTATTGTGGATGAAGCCCAAAACTTAACTCCCCACGAAATTAAAACTATAATCACAAGGTCTGGAGAAGGAACTAAAATGATTTTCACTGGAGACATTGATCAAATTGATCATCCCTATCTAGACAGAAAGTCAAATGGATTGAGTTATTTGATTGAAAGAGCTCGAGGACAAAAAATCTTCGCCCACGTACATATGGTAAAAGGAGAAAGGAGCGAGTTGGCTAATTTGGCGGCTGAACTTTTGTAAATTTCAA
>CAYRJF010000062.1:0-1537 GCA_964424365.1 uncultured Gammaproteobacteria bacterium
AAACAAATATTAAATTCTAAATCCCAAACAATAATAAAAATTAAATTATCTCGGGTATCGGCACTATTTTGGTTTATTTAATTGTAAAGTACTTATTTTATTTTCGGGAAACCCCTCCTTCCCCTCCCCTTGCCTGCCCTGAGCAAAGTTGAAGGGTAAAGGGGAGGAAATTTAGGGTGCTTTCACACTTATTTTACTTATTTTACTTAACAATGAAACAAAACGTAATTCGCATTACAAGATCACTCCTTATGGAATTAGCGGTATTCGCATTCTAATTCGCGGTATTCGAATTGTTTTTATGCATTAAACCAAGCAAATTACTCGCTTGCTTGATTATTCTTCTTCTGAAGCAGATTCTTCAGGGGTGCTTTCTGTAGTGCTAGAAGCCTCTTCCGGAGCTGAGGTCGCGGTTTCCTTAGTGCCCTTTACCTGTCCTGAGCTTGCCGAAGGAGTTGAGGGATCCTCTTCTTCGGTTCCACTTCCCTCTTCTGTTTTGTTTTCCATATCTTCCACAACCTGCATTACTTCTTCTATCTTTTGCCCGGCTTTAGTGTATTTCCCCTTTTCAAACAAATCTTCCGCTTCTTTGATTAAATTGTTTAATTTTTGATTTTGCTCACTGGCCAAATCTTCTGCGGTTTCTATTTTTTCAGAAATTTTAGAACTGGTGGTATTCTCTGCCGAACCCTCTTCGGTTTCCGAACTTATCTCAATCTTTTGCTCAGTGTTTTGCTTTTCTTCTCTTTTGGGATCATACACTTCCATCCCCTCTTCTTCCTTGCCCGATCCCACAGTAAAAAATTCTTCCGAGGAATCAATTTCTTCCTCTGAAGTTTCTTCTTTTTCTTCTTCTTCCGAGCCCTGTTCATCGGAATCTTTTTTTGGCTCTTCCCCGCTACCTTCCGCCTTATTTCCGGCATTTTCCTCCGGGTCTTTTTCCCCGGAAATTCTTTCGTCTTTTTTGTCCGTATCCTTGCTCTCGGTGGAATCTTCTCCCTCTTCTGTCTCCGCGTTCTCTCCTTCCACGCCCATTTCCTTTAAACTCATTTTAACAGATTTTAAATTTTCTTCAAAATTGCGAGATAGCTTTTTAGTGGCCTCTTCATCTTTTGAGCCCGGCTCATCCAACACCTCGGTAATATCTTTGGCATGCTCGCCGGCGAATTTTAAACTTAATTTGCTTTTTTCTTTTTTATCAAAAGTGGTGGCTATCTGGGTCTTTTCTTTGGCGATTCGGGCATAATAAAGCAAGGTTCCGGGCTTGGCGTCTCCGGAGGCCTGGACTATGGCTCCTCCGCCCAAAAGCACCAAAAGCAAAACAGCCGCGCCCGCCCAAACCGGGCGAACAATACGGCTTCTAAAACTCTTTAAAATATAGGCAAAAAAACCAAGCGTCTTTTCCTTGAAGCTGGCTTCCCGAGGCAGTCCGGCGGATTCAACCTGGCTCTTTAATATACTTCTGTTTTCCCGAACCCAATCCTGGTCCGGCTCAATCTGTTTCAACTGTTTTAATTGTTCCTTAATCTCCTTCATA
>CAYRJF010000062.1:1637-4749 GCA_964424365.1 uncultured Gammaproteobacteria bacterium
CTTAAAACTTATTTTACTTATTTTAAATATTTCCTTCCGCGTAACTCCGCGTTTATTCCGCGAAATTCAGCGAATTAAAATTCTAATTTTAATTATCTTCTTCCATCAACCCTTTCAAGGCCTTTAGGGCTCGGTGGGCGATTACTCTGACATTGTTCCTGGACTTGCCGGTAATGGAAGCGATTTCGGAAAGACTGAGCTCATTGATATACTTTAGAATAATTACTTCTTTATATTCTCCTTTGAGTTCATTCAACTTGGCATAGACTATGGTCATATCCGAATTAATCTCAGTCTGCCTGGCCAAATTTTGGTTATCATCCTTCAGTTCGGGCAGGCTCTCTCCGGTGTCTCTTTCAATACTGCTCGTGGGTTTCTTCTGCCTGTAATGATCAATAATGCAGTTGCGAGCTATTTTATAAAGATAGGCGGCTAAACTTTTACTCTCGCCTATTTCATTATCCCTCAAAGAGTTCCAGGCCTTTAAGAATACAGCCGAGGTTATATCTTTTGCTTCTTCAACGTTACTTACTTTAAAATAAACAAACCTATAAATATCTCCGGCATAACGATCATAAACTTCTAAAAAGGCCTCTTTATTTTTCCGCCTGAGCCTATAGAAGTCCCTCCTGTCTTTGCCTTTTTCTATTATGTTATCAAATATCTGATTGGAATTTTTTCTATTCATTTTCTTTCTCTACTTAATTATACGTAAAAAGTTTAAAAGCATTACAGTGCAGTCCGCTGACTTGCGTCAGCGAGTAAGGTAACAATTGATTATTAAGAAAAATTATTTCCCGGATATATTGGAAAGTTGAAAGGAAATAATTTTTCAGCTACTGCTAATTTTTAAAAAATCAGCAGTAGCTACAACAGAAAACGATTACCGGGATTCATCTCTGAACTTTTTACTATTAAGCACAAATTATTATGAAAAATCTAAAAAACCAGGGGTTTCCCTGTTACCCCCAATATTATCATATAAAATCAGGAAGGCAAGAGATGGTCAATTCCCAGAAAACTTTCGCAATAATAACAGCCAAACAGTGTCAAAGCAAGGAAATTTGATAAACAACCGAGGGAAAATCAAAATGCAAATATAATGCGAAACCGAAAGATCAAAATGCAAAAATCAAATCTCAAATAGATTTACCTGGCTAACTACTGCTTTGGTCATGCCAGAGTTATAGCAGAAAGCAAATACCGGAACACCAAAATAAGGCCGAAACCTGAAAACCGCTTGAGTCCCCTACCGGGAGACTCAAGCGAGGCCACCATCCGCCAGCCGGCGGAATGAAGAAAAGGAATTTACACTTTGGTTTTTGGATTTTGAACTTGATTTGTCATTTTAACTTGATCATTTGGATTTCCGGATTCTCTCTTGCATTTTTGAAAAATTTATGACAAGATAAAATTTACCTGGATAATTTTAAGTCCACATATTAGTGGACAATAAAACACGAAAGTCCACAATAATGTGGACACAAATTTCTAACTCTGTAGATTATGAAAGTCTACAAAAATGTGGACTTTCAGAAATAAAAATGCCACGAAAGTCCACAAAATTGTGGACTAAAGTCAGGATTTTATACCTAAATTTAATAAACGAAAGTCCACAAAATTGTGGACTAAAGTTCTATGGCTGAAGAATCTCAATCTTCAAATAAGAAAAAGAATAAACAGGAAAAAGGGGCTGAATTAACCGGAAATCAAACCAAAGATGATAAATTTGGCGTAACAAACCCTCTGTGGCTCTCTGCTAATCACACAGCCACTCTTTTGGGTGTAAAGAAAAAAACCATTAAACGAGCTATAAAATCCAATCTGGTGAAATATAAAATTGAACGAAATAAATATCTAATTGAATTTGAATCAGCTATTGAATTCGCTCATGACAGCCGAAGACTGGAAAATAAACTCTACAAAGACGGCCTAGGACAATATGTGAAGATTTTTAAAACTCAAAGGACAAAAAATAAGTATAAAAAGTGAAATAAGTAGCAATAATGCAAATCTTTAAATCCGCCAACTGGCGGATTTGCCGGTTCGCATTGTTCTAAAACTAAAGCTCCGCCTCTTTAGGGCGGAGCTTTAGTTAATCTCTTAAGGAAAGTATAAAAACTTTCGCTTTTAGGCAACTGCGTCTTTGGCAGATTTGGATAGTTTGAATTTAACAACTGTTTTAGCCGGAATATCGATCTCTTCTCCGGTAGCGGGATTCCTTCCCTTTCTGGCCTTTCTATGCGCCTTTACCATCTTACCAAATCCGGGTAAAGCAAACTCGCCGTTTTGCTTAACTTCTTTGTAAGCCATGTCGGTTAATTCATCAAATAAATTTCCGACATCTTTTTTGCTTAAGCCGGTTTTCTCGGCTAAAGCGTTAACCATTTGAGCTTTGGTCATTTTTGCCATAGCTTTTTTGTTAAAATTCTTGATTATTTCTATAAACAAGAATTTTTAATTATTAATAAATAATTACGAATACACAAATTTAATCACAAATTACACAAATAGACTACATATTTTAAATTATGATACTCTTCTTGAAAAACACGATAATTCCTTTGTTTGTTAACATTATACACCAGTTTTTAAAAAAACACAATAATAATGGGGGTTTTGCATTGTTAAATTGATCACCCTGTTAAATATCCCTGAGGGATAAAATTTACTTATGAAATTTTATTTAACAGGGTAAATTGTTAAATTGTTTCTTTTTATAGCAACGAGACAATATCCGCTATTATGGCATAGCCCAGGGCCAGGGCGGAAAGGGCAAAAATCATAATTGAATTCCACTTGGCTTTACTGGAGTCCAGACTGCTGATGATATGAGTCAAGGCCTCGCAGTCATCTTTGTCCAGATTATTCCCGCAAAGCTTGTCTTTTAGTTTTCTTTCTCTGATTATTGCGATATAATGATTTTGTACCCGATAGCGATGAGCAAAATACCAGATAAAGCCAATGGTTCCGATATACCAGGATATCTCCACCCAGAAACTGCTATAATAATTTAAAACAATAATTATTCTGTAGGCCACGGTGGCGATTATGCCCACTAAAAAAACCAGATAACGATAATACTTGTTACTCTTGTGGTAATCCAACATAA
>CAYRJF010000063.1:0-4555 GCA_964424365.1 uncultured Gammaproteobacteria bacterium
TAGAGGGAAAAGTTTAATTGTTCTAAAAATATGGGATTATTTTCTTCAGACAAAACTTATTTAGGAATAGACATCGGCAACTCTTCCATTAAGATGGTAGAGTTGAAAAAAGCCGGCTCTGAGATTGCCTTGGTTAATTATGCTTTTAGTGAAGAAAAAAAGGTTAATGTTAAGGGGGGCGGACTAAATAATTCAATAGAGTACCTTTCCGGAATTATAAATAAACTTTATAAAGAGGGAAATTTTAAGGGCGTTAGCGCAATAGCCACCTTGCCCACCTCGGCGGTTTTTTCCTCGGTGATTAATTTGTCCAATGTGGATAAAAATAACCTGGACTCGGCTGTGGAATGGGAAGCCAAAAAAGTTATCCCCACCTCCCTAGAAGACATGACCTTGGATTGGCAGGTAATCGAGGAAGACAAGAAGAACGAGAATTTAAAAGTTTTTTTAACCGGATCCCCAAAAAATATGATTGAAAAATATATTAATATTTTTAAAAAAACAGGGGTTAATTTATCCAGTCTGGAAACAGAAATTTTTTCCTTGATCCGTTCCTTGGCTTTAGAGGAAAACAATGTTTCCTTGATCGTGGAAATAGGTATGTCAAATACGGATATATCCGTGGTCAAGAAGAAAATCCCTGTTTTAAATCGAAGTATAGAATTAGGCGGACACTCTTTAACTAAGGCAATCAGTGAAAGTCTTAATGTGGGCCTGGAGAGAGCGGAACAATTTAAATATGATTTAGGAATAAGTTCCGGAAGTAAAAATGATACCATACCAGAAGCAATCATTAATACTTTAAAACCTTTAGTGGATGAAATTAATTATGTTTCTAATCTTTTTGAAAATAACAATGATGAGAAGATAGAAAATATTATTTTAACCGGTGGCTCCGCCTTTATTCCGCGTTTAACTGAACACATCTCTGAAAAGGTTGGCAAAAACGTGGTTTTGGGAGATCCTTGGTATAATGTTACTTACCCCGAGGAAATGGAGGGGGCTTTACATGAGGTCGGTCCCAGATTAGCCGTGGCTATAGGCTCTGCCATGAGAAGTATAAAATAAAACTAATTTATGCCTGATTTTTTAAAAAAAGAAAAAAATTCAGATTCTTCCCTGGGAGAAGGGAAAGAAGATAAAAAAGACAAAAAAGGTGCCGGTAAGTTTAAAGGTTTAAAAATGAATTTGATTCGGGATGAGGTGGTTAATGTTTTTGATTGGAGAAAAAGTTTAATCATTCTTGCCCTGGCCCTGGTTTTGGCTGTAACTCTAGTAATAGCTGCCTATTGGGGGGTAATTTGGTGGGGAGAAAAGCAATATGATGTGGCCAAAAGTGAATTTATTGAGGAAAAAGATGTTAATGCTCTAAATAAGAAAATCAAAGATTCTCAAAATAAAATTGATAATGAGATTTTACCTTTTCAACAAAAACTGGAAAAGACAGAATTTTTATTAAATCACCATATTTATTGGAATAAGTTTTTTAAATTTTTAGAAGATAACACTCTGTCTTCGGTGTACTTAAGCGGTTTTTCCGGGGGGCTGGAAGGTGAATATTCATTCTCGGCTCAGGCCCGGGATATTGAGGCTATTGAAGCTCAGGTGGATAAACTCTTGGAAAGCGAATTTGTTCGTGATGCCTGGGTAGAAAGAGCAAGTTTGGGAGCCACCGAAAAAGGGTCTTCGGTTTCTTTCACTCTGAATATGTCACTGAAAACACCCCATGTTTTTATCAATTATTAATTAAATAATTTATGGCCACCCAAAGAGATTTTAAAACTGAGCGGGAAAGAAAAATTTTTCTTAAAAAAATTAATAGTTTTTTGATTAAATATTTTAAATTTTTCGTTTTGTTTTTAGTGGTATTGGTATTGGTTTTGGGTTATTTTTTTCTTCTAGGCCCCAAATACAAGGAAATACAAACCATGATTAAGCATTCCCAACAGCAACGTCAAGAGATATTTTTAAGCAAGCAAAAAAAGTTGAACCGTCTCAAGGATTATATTAAATCTTATGAAAAATTTTCTTCCCAAAACAAGGAAAAGATTAACTATATTCTGCCTCAAAAATACAACCAAGAACAGCTTTTTTCCGAGCTTAACCATTTAGTGGAAAAGAACAACTTAATTTTAAAAAACATTTCTGTCAAAGGCGGTAAAACCAAAGTTGAGTTCGGTCAAACTAAAAAAGACATAGAAAATCAAGTTCAGAATGAAACTTTAAAAGCCCCTGCCGGAGTTCAAAAATACGCTGTAGAAATGTCTATTTTAGGAACTAATTATTATTCTTTGAAGAACTTTCTCTATACTCTGGAAAATAATTTAAAACTATTAGATATTACAAAACTAAATTTTTCTCCGTCTTCAAAGACGCTTAACTTAACTTTGATGACTTATTATTTGAAGTAGAATTAAAAAATATGACTCAAAAAAATATAAAAGAAATTATTGGGTTTAGTGTTTTGGGTTTAATTATAGTCGCTGTGTTTGTTTTTTTTCTCATAACTTTAAGCACTGAAAATTCCGGTTTCAAAATTACTGAACTAGGGGGTTTTTCTTCTTCTGATTCAAGTGCTCAGACCTCTTATGAAAAATTAGACACTAAAATTTTTCAGGAAGAAAAATTTCAAAATTTAAAAAAGAACTCTTTCGAGCGTCCACAATTTCAAGAAGGAAGTAGAAATCCCTTTAGGTCTTTTGAGCAATAAAATATTTTATGAAAGCCAACGACAAAAAGTTGCTAGATTTATTATTACAGGATAAAATTATCGGCCAAAATGAATATACCGAGATTAGAGAATTGGCGGAAAAACAAGGCCGGAGCGTTGTTGGTATTTTAGAAGGCAGGGATGTGGACAAGGAAAAGGTTGTGAAATACCGAGCCCGGGCAGTAGGTATGCCCTATAAGAATTTACTGGACAAAAAATCGAATAGCGAAACTTTGGAAATAATACCTCCGAAAGTTGCGGAAAATTACAAAATTATTTGTTTTGGTCAAGAGGGAGATGAGATTAAGGTGGGAATGGTTAATCCGTATAATTCAAAAGCCGTGGAAGCGGTTAATTTTTTAGCTCAAAGTAAAAACTTAAAACCGGACTATCATCTTATTTCCGAGGCCAGTTTTAATAATTTTTTCAAACAATACCGCAGTTTAAAAGATGAGGTTTCTTCGGCCCTGGACACTCAAGAGGAGGCCCAGGGAGAAGAGGGCTTAACCCTGGCCTCTGATGAAGAAGGACTTGAAAATGTTCAAACCGAAGACGAGGATATTAATGCCGCCCCTGTAGCTAAAATAGTATCAGTAATTATTAAGCATGCCGTAGAGGGAGGGGCTAGCGATATACACATTGAGCCCATGGAGAAAGAAACCCGGGTTAGATATAGAATTGACGGAGTTTTAAAAACTTCCTTAAATTTGCCAAAGAAGGTTCACAGCTCCATTGTGGGTAGAGTCAAAGTTTTGTCGCGTTTAAAAATAGATGAGACCAGGGTTCCCCAGGACGGTAGGATTAGACTGATTGTAAATAAGAAAAAAATTGATTTCCGGGTTTCCATAATGCCTCTCCGGGGGGCGGAAAAAATAGTAATGAGGATTTTAGACCTGGGAAAAGGTATCCCGGAACTGGAGGAACTGGGATTTGAGCACGAAGCTCTGGAAACAATTAAGAACAATATTAAAAAGACTTATGGTTTATTTTTGGTAACCGGTCCGACCGGATCGGGTAAATCAACCACCCTGGCTTCTTTACTTAATATTTTAAATAAAGACAATGTTAACATTTCCACCCTGGAAGATCCGATTGAGTATAATATTAAAGGAGTGAATCAATCCCAAGTAAAACCTGATATTGGCTACAATTTTGCGAGCGGTCTTCGTTCACTACTTAGACAGGATCCGGATATTTTAATGGTGGGTGAGATTCGGGACACTGAAACCGCTGAGCTATGTATTCACGCCGGCCTAACCGGACACTTTGTTTTGTCCACTCTACACACCAACAACACTATTGACGCGGTCCCCAGATTAATTGATATGGGCGCAGAGCCCTATTTGTTGGGCTCTACCTTGAATACGATTATAGCTCAACGCTTGGTTCGGAAAATATGCCCCAAATGTAAGGAAAAAATAAGTTTGCCCGAGGGGTTTTTAAAAAAGATTGAAAAAGAAATCGGAGAGGTCCCGGACGAAGTTTTAAGAGAGAGGGTGGACGGTTTTCCCGGCAAAGACAATTTAAGCCAAACTTTATTTTTTAAGGGCAAGGGTTGCGCTCATTGCGGAGGTACCGGCTACAAAGGCAGGACAGCAATTATAGAGATGATAGATGTTACCAAACCGGTTAAGGAAAAAATCATGAGTAAAGAGGAAATTTTAAAAATCAAAGATGTTAAGGCTGACCAAAATTTTATTAATATGAAACAAGACGGGATAATCAAAGCCATGGAAGGAAAAACCACCCTGGAAGAAGTTTTGCGCGTGATTGAAAGCTAGGCTTGTCGGAAAAGCGGATTTAAGCTATAATAAGGATATAAATAATAATCAAAGCATTTATGCA
>CAYRJF010000064.1:0-4508 GCA_964424365.1 uncultured Gammaproteobacteria bacterium
GGAGCCAGAGTTCACAAAATGGCGATTCAAGAGGGCTGCAAAGCCCTCTTTTGCTTTAAAGTTAGCCAATTTTCCGTTCACTACCACCAGTTCGGTAAATACTTCTGTTAAAATATCCCTCTTTTCCTGCCCCAAAGCGTTTTTGTACCAAACATTAGCGTTTTTCATAAGTTCGGAAAAAGTTATGATATAATTGATCATTTCTTCGGCTGTTTCTTTGTGGGCGTTTGTTTTTGCTTCAATTTCTTCTAATTCTTTTTTAAGCCGATTTTCATCCCTTTTAAGTTCTTCCATATCCATACCGTTTCTCAATAGCGAGATGCGGTTTTTATTTAAATAATCAATATCGCCGAGCACTCTTTTCCTTTGAGTGTGCAAGTCGTCGAGTTCCTTACTCCGTTCTTCCGAGATCTTGTCTATATCCTTTTCCATTCTTGCTCTTATTTCCTCCAGTTCTTGCTCAGAAAAACTTATTTGTCCCAAAATTTCCTCTACAAGGCAATTGACCTCCTTCTCCGATATATTTACTCTTTCATTGCGGCAACCGTTTTTACAACGAGTTCTATAATACACATGACCCTTTTTAATATAAGGAGAGTATGATCTTCCGCACTCACATTTAAGAATACCTCTATAAACAAAGAAATCCTTTTCTACGTACTTTATTGAGACATTTTTCCTTTTTAAGACTTCTTGGGCCTTGTTATAAAGATTTATATCTATTAGAGGCGAATGGTTGCCGTCAAGAAATTGAGTGTTATCCCGTTTGTTTATTTTTATTTTCCCTATATAAAAGGGATTCTTGAGGATATTTTCTATTGTTTTGTTATTAACCGGCCTTGCTGTTTTTGGTGTTTCCTTTAGGTCGAGATTGGAAAGGATTTCTTTTTTAGTTCTTCTCCTTCTCGTGGGCTTGGTGGTAAGTCCTTGTTTATTAGCCCACTTGGCTAATTCTGCCAAGCTCCATTCTCCGGTGGCATATAATTCAAAAATTCTTTTTACTAAAGGAGCTCTTTCTTTGTCTATCCTTTTATCATCAGAGCCGTTGTCTATATACCCAATAGGAGACATGTAAATACATTTTCCTTCGGATCTTAGTTTTTCTATAGCTAATTTTACTTTTTCGCTTATATTTTGCGAAAAAAATTGAGCGTTCATTCCCATCATATCCATTTGCATATATCCGGCACTTGTTTTATCAAAGTTCATTTGAACACAAGTAATATCTGCACCTTGTTTCATCAAGTTTTTTATAACTATGCTGTCTTGGTCGTTTCTGCTAATTCTGTCCCAACATAAACATAGAAATCCTTTAAATTCATTCTTGAATAATTTTTCTACCAAGAATTGGAATTTAGGCCGTTCTATTTGAAACTCCATTTTCCCGTCCTTGGTTAGGGTCATGCCAGAAGTTTTGAAGGCGGAATGTTTTTCCCTTACAATTCCTTCTTCACAAAAATTTTCTATATTACAATCGGCGATTTCCAAACCGTGCTTTTCCGCGAATGAGAGGCATTGGCCGATTTGATAATCAATTGAGTTTTTTTGTTTGTCTGCATCATCGGTGCTTTTTCTGGCGTAGATTAAATATTTGTCTTGATATTTTTTGTTTGGCATATATTTTAATTTAGTAAATAAAAGAGCGGCTAAACCGTTGCATACCCATATCAATTGCCAAAGAGACAATTTAATGAGACGGTTAGCCGCTCTTTTAGAGCCACTAAAAAGTCTCTTTAGCTTTTTTTGATATGGGTATGCGATTTTTATATTAACATAAAGATTTTTGTTTTAAAAGGTCCGGGGAGGCCTAGGAGACCTTTTTTTATTATTTTTTTGAATTAACCTGCCATTTTCTAGAACACATCCTTCCGACACTAAACGATCAGCTACCTTTTTAAGAGCATTGTAAAAACCAGCAAAATTTTCTATCGCTGTCTTTGTGAAATTATAATTTTGTTGGTTTTCACTAGACATAAATCTTTTATTTATCTTTCTTACACTATTGAAGTAGTATTAAATAGTATTACCACCTTAATAGCAGGAGTACTATATAGTTCTACTATTTGTAATATAATACTATAGGGTTAAAAGCTTATATTATTAGCATTGATTTCATCATTATTGTTCTTCATCAGATAATCAGTATGCTCTTCATCAAATTGTTGGAGAACTCTGTCTTCAAGTTCCTTCCAGTCGTCTTTTATCTCGGTAAAGAAAATCTTTACCCATTTTCCGTGTCCTGATCTATTAGCTGGAGGGAAAAGGGCAAAATTCTTTGGATTGTCAGAGAACTTGGTTTTTCTTATTGCAAATCCCCTCACTTCAAATTGGCCTATGAATAAGGTCATTGTGGCAGGAAAGTCTTCGTCATCCCGGAATTTAAATTTGAACTCTAAATCTTCGATTTTAATTCTCATATTTTGTTAATTGTTATTTATAATTTATACTTTTAGTTTGTTTTATTTTTAATCGGAATAAATGCGGTTTTTAAGCATTTTTTGATTATCTAGGAGAACGCGAGGATTCACCTTTAATTCGTCTCGCCAATAGGATTGCACTATATGGTCTATAGATTCATCGCGTTTAAAAATAAATTCGACCTTTTTTGAGTTGGACTTGTTTAATGTCCATAGGCTGTAACCATGGGTTACCAGGGTAGCAGCTAAACCGAGATCATAAGTAGAAAACTCTCGGTCCGGCTTAACAAGCCATCTTGTTGTTTTGTTCTTTTGATTCATAATTTTTAATTTAAATTCTTATCCTCCTACTCTATATACTGAAAAATAAGTGAAATAAAAAAATCCTGCGTAAACGCAGGATTTTTTGGTTTTTCTTATTAACAAAAAGCGCTGATATTTTCAGTCAATCAGTCAAGCGGGGGGTCTATAAATTTTTCCAAGTCATCTTGGGATGCATTTTCGTTTAATTTACCTCCTTGTTTCCATGGCTCCTCGTACCGAAGTTTAGGGGGTGGTATCAATGTAAATTTTGGTTTGTAATATCCGCGGTCCCTATAATCATAAAAAGGGGATTCTTGAGTGGTAAAAATTTTCTTTAGTTGTTTTGCTAGGTTCTTTTTTATTTGATGAACGCTATTATTAGATGGAATATTTGCATTGTTAAAAGTTGGAGAGATAGAAGATAAGGTGCTAGGGATCATATTACCGACATTGCACACCGTAGCTTTTTCTTCGTTGTTTTGAGTATATATTGATAGGGTTACAAGGAGACCCCATTGATTATCGGGATTTTGCTGTTTTCTGCCACTAAAAAATCCAAGGTTTGTATAGTGGAAAGCTCCTTTATGGTTATTGTTGTAACAGATTTCAACTTCAGACAATCCCTCTTTGATTTTAAAAATAAGTTTTTCCCAGTTAATATTTTGAGGCAAATCATGATTTCCTTTTATAGACTTATTTTGCCCGGTGAACAACTTATCATCGGTTATTTCCTTTTTGAGTTCGTAGTTATTCTTTATTGTTTTCTTAATTTCCTTGACTTTGTTCCCTTGAAATTTTAAAAGTTTTTTATTCTTTGATTTTCTCCTATTAAATTCTGAATTAAATTTGTCAGGAGTAGTAATTTTTTTTAAATCTATTGTTTCTATGTCATAAATAAGCAATTTTCTGGCAACTTCATCCCTATTTTTAAATAACATATTTATAAATTCGCATAATTTTTTTTGCCATTTTATCATTTGAGAATCGTTGTTTTTCCATTCTTCAAGAAAATATATTTCTTCCCACCATGAAATAAGTTCATCTGTCTCTTTTAAAGCTTTTTGGGGAGTAATTTTTTTATTTAGTTTAATATTCATATTCATATAATAAAACTGCTCGTTATTTCAGAGCAGTTTTATTATAATATAAGATTTTTAATTTTAAAAGTTTATATAAGCCTTTTTTGATTTGAGTTTTGATGATGTCTTTCCTTTTGTTCCCTACGGTATTTGCGTCTGAATTTCGGAAATTCAGTATTCAGGAATATTTTAATATCCGGGTAGGGGAGTTTCATCAAATACTTGTAAAGCTCCCAGAACATTTTATATCCGTTTTTTGAAACCTCGGTTTCTCCTTTATCCGGATCGATAACATCGGATTTCAAAACATCTTTTAATATATTCAGATCATCCAAGTATCTGGTAATAAAATCCTTGAAGAGGGTATTGTAGTGGCTGTCCCAAGTGCAAGTTATAAAGTGGGAGAAGTAATTGCCGATATTGAACCGGATGGCCGTTATCAGGATCTTTCTTTTGTGTTTGTCATTTTCTTTGTGAGCGTTTTTAAGCTCTCTCCGCAGGCTGTCATCATCTTGGTCCAAAAAAGGCCTGAGACCGTCAAAATTAAAGCCACATAAAGGATTGGGGCATTTACCGTCCGCGAAAGAGAGATTCAAAACATTTTTGCATTCCGGACATCTTATATAGTTTGGAGAAAAATCTTTTGTCATTTTTGCCGATTAGTTTACCCTCCTTGGTTCCTTTGAGCCAAACCCGGTTTTCTGAATGG
>CAYRJF010000065.1:0-4501 GCA_964424365.1 uncultured Gammaproteobacteria bacterium
AGAGTCGTAATTCTTTTCCCAAAAATTTTTTTCCATTTTTCCCCTCCTTTTCTTTTTAGTTAATTTATTTTTATAAAATCATAAAAATTAATATATGTCAAATAAATTCTACATCACCACCCCGATTTATTATGTAAATGATCATCCCCATATCGGCCATACTTATACCACCTTGGCTTCCGATGTTTTAGCTCGTTTTTATCGTATGCAAGGCGGGGAAGTCTTTTTTGCCACCGGAACTGATGAACACGGAGCTAAGATAGAAGACAAGGCAAAAGAGGCGAGCAAAGATCCTCAAGTTTTTGCGGACGAGGTAGCTGCCCGTTTTCAGTTTGCCTGGGATGAGCTGAATGTTTCTAATGACAGATTTATCCGCACCACTGAGGCCGGGCATAAAAAAGCAGTCCAAAATGCGCTTCAACAAATGTATGACCAAGGTGATATTTATTTAGGTGAATACGAGGGTCTTTATTGCAAGGGCTGTGAACAATACAAGAGCAAAGTTGATTTAGTGGAGGGGAAATGTCCTGACCACGGAGTAGAGCCGGAGCTAGTTAAAGAAGAGTGCTATATGTTTAAAATGTCCGGGTATGCCGAGCGGATAAAAGAGGCGATTGAAAATGATGATTTAAAAATCAGGCCCGAGGAGAGGAAAAATGAAATTTTAAGTTTTTATAACCGGGAAGGTCTTCATGATATTTCTTTTTCCCGGAAAAAAGTGAAATGGGGGATACCCCTTCCTTGGGACAAGGATCATACCGCTTATGTCTGGTCTGATGCTTTTCTGAATTATTTAACCATTTTGGATTGGGACGGAAGCGCTAAAAAAGCGCCCAAGATGTGGCCGGCTGATTTGCAGATTATGAGTAAGGATATCCTGCGAGTGCACGCCACCATCTGGCCGGCTATGCTTTTATCCCTAGGTCTTGATTTGCCTCGGGAGATGTTTATCCATGGTTTCTTTTTGGTAGAGGGTCAAAAAATGAGTAAGTCCTTAGGTAATGTCATCAGCCCCGGCGAGCTTAAGGAAAAATACGGAGTGGACGGAACTCGCTACTTGCTTTTAAGCGCCGCGGCTTTCGGTGGGGACGGAGACATTAGCCAAGACACTTTTGAAGAAAAATACAACGCTGACCTGGCCAACGGAATCGGAAATTTGGTTTCCCGGGTGCTTTCTATGACGGAGAAATATTTTGAGGGAAAAATCCCGGAAAACAAGAAAGAAAAAGAAACCCTGATTCCGGCCCGGATTTTAGAAAAATACAAGACCGGAGACGGGAAAGACAGTTTGTTTAAAAATTTTTATTCCCGGGAGATAAAAAATTACGAAGATTTATTTACAGATTTAAAAATTGATCAGGTTTTAAATCAAATAATCAATTTGGCCGGAATCATAGACGGCTACATCAACGAATACGAACCCTTTAAGCTAATCAAGGAAGACGAAGAAAAAACCGCTTCAGTGCTTTATAATTGTCTGGAATCAATACGTATTATAGCCTGGCTTGTCTGGCCTTTTATGCCTGAGACAGCTGAGAAAATTTGGCAAAATTTAGGCCTGGATCCCGGAGAAGAGATGAGTCAAGATTTTAAAGAAGCAACAAGCTGGGGAAAGTTAAAATCCGGAACCAAAATAAACAAAGGAGACCCACTGTTCCCCAGATTGTAGTATATATTTTTGGAGTTATAAGATTAAATCCCAATGACAAATCTCAAATGACAAATCAATACAAAAAACCTAAATCCAAAATTTATAATTGTTATTTTGGATTTGATTTGACATTTGGACTTGGGATTTTGGGTTTTAACAATATTATCAAAAGATTTAAAATTTATCATTTAAGATTTGTTTAGAGCTTAGAAATTATAAATTAGAATTTAAATAAAATTATGACTATCTTCGATCTTGTTCTACTCTTCCTCTGGGCCGGCTTTGTTTTTTACGGATTTTTCTTCGGCTTGATTCGAACCCTGGGGTCTCTCCTGGGAATAATCGCGGGAGCCTGGCTGGCCAGTGTTTTTTATTTGGATTTTTTTAATTTAATTAAGCCCTGGTGTTTTGGCTTGGACAATTTGGGCAAAATTATCGCCTTTTTAATCTTGTTTTTAATTATCACTAAATTGGTAAGTATTCTAGTGTCTATCGTAGACAGGGCTTTTGATATAATTTCCATTATTCCGTTTTTAAAAACCATTAATCGAATGACCGGCGCGATTTTGGGATTTTTTGAAGGAGCCGTGGTTCTGGGTCTTCTTCTTTACGCCCTGGCCTTGCTTTCTTCCTTTAGTGGAACTGTGGGCGGTTGGCTCGTTAATTCCCAGGTTACTATTTTCCTAATCAAAACCATCAGCACCATCATACCGTTCCTGGAGACTGTGCTTTAACCTAAGACCGTGTACACTATCGTGTACACGACAATGTACACGAAAATATTAAAATAATGAAAAAAATTAAGCTAGACAATTTAGAAAATCCGAGGAAGGAAATAATCGACACAGTGGTCGATTATTTGTTTAGGCAAAAAGTAATAGCTTATCCCACGGATACGGTTTATGGTTTGGGTTGTTTAGCTACAAGCGAGAAGGCGGTGGAGAAAATATACCAAATCAAGGGTCGTGTTAAACAAAAGCCTCTTTTGGTTTTGGTTGACAGCTTGGAAATGGCTCGAGAGTATTTTCAGATTTCTCCTGGGCAAGAAAAAATTTTAGAAGAAAAGTGGCCGGCGGCGGTTTCTTTTATCCTAAAAGATAAGCAAAAGTTAGCCCCGGAATTAAACCACAGGGGCGGAGGCCTGGCGGTGCGTTTGCCTAAAAATGAATTTCTTACTAAAATAATAGGTAAGTTAAAAAAACCTATTACTTCCACCAGCTTAAACAAAAGCGGAGAAGAAAGACTTAGCCGGGTGTCTGATATTGAAAAATATTTTAGCGAGGAGGAAATTGATTTAGTTGTGGACGCCGGAACCCTGGAAGGCAAGCCTTCAGAGATAATTGATTTAAGAGAAAATAGTTTGGGGGAGAAGATTAGGTAGCTTCTAGCTTTCAGCTTTTAGCTTAATGTTTTTTGTAATTTAGTTATTGTAATTTGTTTAGAGTTTAGTCCGCCGGCTGGCGGATTATAATTTAGAATTTAATATATTATGTCCAAAAATAGCGGTTACGTAGTCAGGACCAGAAATCGACACATTTTGCTAAAAGTATCAATAATCATATTGGTGCTCATTTTAATGTTGGTTTCTTTTGCTTCCGGGCTTTATCTGGCCGGCAATAATGAAGTAATGGAGGACCTAGCTAAAAAAGAGGCAATTTACCTGGGTAAAGTTTTGGGCAAGTATAGCGAGCCGAATCAAGGCCAGATACAACAGGATGTTGATTTTGACCTTTATTGGAATCTCTGGGACACCTTGAAGGAAAAATACGTGGATGGAGAAGGAGTAACTGACAAAAAACTTTTTTATGGCTCCTTAAAAGGCATGACTGAAGCCGTGGGCGACCCCTACACTGTTTTTATGAATCCCCAAAAGAACCGGGAATTTCAGGAAAGTATGTCCGGGACTTTTGAAGGGATCGGCGCGGAAGTGGGGATTAAAGACGAGGTTTTAACTATTATAGCTCCCTTAGAGGGGATGCCTGCTCAAAAAGCAGGACTTAAGGCCGGAGACAAGGTTTTGGAGGTTAATGGCGAATCCACCAAGGATATGAGCCTGGATGAAGCGGTAAATAAAATTCGGGGAGAAGAGGGGACAGAGGTGACTTTAATAATTTTACGTAACGGAGAAAATGAAACCCGTGAAATTACCATAACCCGGGGAGTAATTCAGGTGAAAAGCATAAAAACCAACTTAAGAGAGGACAATATTTATGAAATAGAAATTTCTAATTTTAATGACGACACCCTAAATCTGTTCAATGAAGCTATTGGAGAAATTTTAAAAGAAGATCCCAGGGGAATAGTTCTGGATCTGCGTAATAACCCGGGAGGTTATCTGGATACTTCCGTAGAGGTGGCCAGTGAATGGGTAGAGACCGGGGTAATAGTCAAGGAAAAATTCGGGGACGGAGAAAGCAGTGACTATAAAGCCAGAGGAAGGGCTCGTTTAGCCGGCTACCCCACTGTGGTCTTGGTAAATCGAGGTAGCGCTTCCGCTTCCGAGATTGTGGCCGGAGCTCTGCAAGACCAGGAAGAAGCGATAATTGTAGGTGAGAAAACTTTTGGAAAGGGATCGGTTCAGAATTTAAATCGTTTCGGAGACGGCTCCGCAGTGAAAATTACGATTGCCAAGTGGCTAACTCCGGAGGGAAGATCAATTAGCGAGGAAGGAATTGAGCCGGATATTAAGGTTGACTACACCCTGGAGGATTATGAGGCGGATAAAACCCCGCAGAAAGATAGAGCGATTGAGGTTTTGAATAAATTAATCAACGGAGAAGAGGTGGATTTTGATTCCGAGAAAGCGACAAGTACGGAGGAATAAGAAGGAACAAGGAGAAAGGGTGAAGG
>CAYRJF010000066.1:0-4489 GCA_964424365.1 uncultured Gammaproteobacteria bacterium
TTGGTTTTGCATTCCACGCAAGCGCTGGCCACCGGTCGGGCCAGGAGTCTTTTTTCATTTATAGGCTCTCCGCAGTATTTGCAAATACCATAAGTGCCTTTTTCAATTCTTTCTAGGGCATTATCAATATCGCGCAAAGTTTTTTCCAAAACACTGTCTGTGGCCAAATTAGTGGTGTATTCACTAATTTCTTGGGCATTTTCATCAGGTTTATCTCCGTATTCCGGAATTCTAACCTCGCTTTTGTTTCCATTGGTTTCTCTACCCAAGTCTTTAAGATCATCTTCAATTTGTTTTTTTCTCTCCAGTAAGTCCTTTTTGATTTTATTTAAGGCTTCCCGGGAAATTTGGTTGTTCTTTTTTGTTTCTGCCATAGCTTTAAAATTAGTTTTCAATATTAATAGCTTTTAGAAGCGATTTTATTTTATCTTATAATTTTTAATTTGGCAATATCTTTGCCAAAAAGGCCCTTGGATTGACCGATTGAAAGGGGTGTGTTATATTGAAGTGGCTTAGAAGTAAAAAATAACAGTTTAGAAAGTATGCCCAAAAGAACTTATCAGCCCAACAAGCGCAGAGCCAAAAAAAAGCACGGGTTTAGGGAAAGAATGAGTGATCAAGACGGACGGAATGTTTTAAAAGAAAGGCGGCGCAAAGGGAGAAAGGTTTTGAGTAGTTAAGTGGCTCCGGGAGCCCCTTAACTCGCGGAACTACGCGGATTACACGCAGAATCTCGCGGAGTCCGCCGTAAAACTACTGTGTAATGACTAGATACATCGCGGAAAGGTTATTAATTATACCTTTGGTTAATATGTTTAAAAAGGAAAATCGGCTACGAAAGAAAAACGATTTTGACAGGGTTTTTAAAGAAGGAAAATCCAGTTATGACAAGATTTTAGGTATTAAGGTTTTATTTAATGAACAGGAAGAAAATCGTTACGGTGTAATAGTTAGTACTAAAATTAGCAAAAAAGCAGTTAAGCGAAACCGTATAAAAAGGCAAATTAGGGAGGCGGTTAAAGCTTTAGCCCCAGACTTAAAAAAAAGTCTAGATTTAGTGGTGATAGCTTTACCCGGAGCAAGTGATAAGGATTATTGGGAATTAAAAACAAGTTTGGAAAATCACTTGCAAAAACTAAAGCTTCTCTAGTCCGGTGAGGAGATTTTCTTTTATGTGGCAGTTTTTAAAATATTTTCCCCGCTATTGCGTGATAATAATGTTGAAGATATATCAAAAAACCCTATCTTTTGACCACGGGGTTTTTAGTTTTTTCTTCCCTCACGGTTATTGTCGATTTCGTCCCACCTGTTCGGATTATGCCATCCAGGCTATAGAAAAATACGGCCTTTTAAAAGGCGGTTTAAAAGCCACGAGAAGAGTCTTGCGCTGTAACCCCTGGAATAAAGGAGGTTATGATCCGGTAGAGAGAGAAAACACAAAAAAATAACTTAAATAACCAAAATATTATATGATTCAACTTTTTACAGTAATTTTTTATCAACCCATATTTAACCTGTTGATTTTTTTATATAACAATTTGTCTTTTGGGGACTTGGGGGTCGCGATTATACTTTTAACTATTATAATCAGACTGATATTTTTACCTTTATCTCGAAAAGCGATTAAATCCCAAAAATCCCTGCAAGAATTACAGCCCAAGATCGAGAAATTAAAGAAAGAACACGCCGGAGACAAGGAAAAACTGGGCAAAGCCATGATGCAGCTTTACAAGGACAATGAGGTTAATCCTTTTTCTTCTTGCCTGCCTCTTTTGATTCAACTACCCTTTTTTATAGCGGTTTTTGAGATTTTTCGGGACGGTATTGGTAAAGAGTCGCTAAATCTGGTTTATTCTTTTATATCCAAGCCGGAAGTGGTTGATCATTTGGCTTTTGGTTTTCTGGATCTTTCCCAGCCCAGCATCCCCTTGGCAATTTTGACCGGCGCAGCTCAGTTTTGGCAAGTCAAGATGATTAGCGCCAAAAAACCCGAGGTAAAGAGCGAGGGGGCTAAGGATGAAAATATGATGGCCATGATGAACAAGCAGATGACTTATTTTCTGCCTTTGTTTATAGTGTTTATCGGAGCCACCCTGCCCGCGGCTTTAACCTTATATTTATTGGTTTTTAATATTACTATGGCCCTGCAACAGCTATATATGTTTAGGAAAAAGAAAAATGGCGCGGAAGGCTCTGCAGATAATTCAGGGTCTGAAGAAAAAAGAGTTATTGAAGCCGACTCCAGCGAAAAAAAAGAAAGCTAGCTTGACATTTTAGGATTATTTTGCTACAATAAGAGTAGAAAATAAATTAGTAAAGAGAACTCCCTGGTTTTTGATGGGGAGTTTTTATTTACAAAATGATTAATTTTAACACAAACACAATTAGTTTAAGAAAAATATCTTTACCGGACTGGGGCGCTAAAATAGCCGGGCCGCTAGTTTTTTTGTTGCTTTTTTTAGCAGGATCCGGTCTTTTTGCGCTTTTAGCCCAAAACGCAGAAGCTCAAAACAAGGAAAAAGTGAGAAAAGAAAAAGTTTTATCAGAAAATATAGCTTATCTAACCGGTCCAAAGATATCAAATAATCAAACTTTTTTTAAGGATAATTTAATTTCAGAAGCAAAAATCAGTAAGAATGAGAGTCTGGGGTTAAACGCTGAACTGACAAAACTTAATTTTCCTTATCAAAAGGTGGAAAATTTAATTTGGCTTAACCCCGGAGAAGAGCTTAAATTAAACAAAAAAGACACTGCAAAAAAAGAAATAAAAGAAATAAAAACTTCTTTTCCCAGTTTAATCACGGCTTATAATTCTGAGGTTGCCCAGTGCGACTCCTCCCCTTGTATTACGGCCAGTGGCTATAATCTTTGTAAGTATGGGGTTGAAGATACTGTGGCAGCGAATCATTTACGTTTTGGTACTAAGGTTAAAATTCCGGAAATTTTCGGCGATAAAGTATTTGTGGTTAGGGATAGAATGAACTCTAAATATTATAATCGCTTGGATGTTTGGATGCTTAGTAAGGAAAAAGCGGTTCAATTCGGATCTAAGCGCGCCCAGGTACAAGTTCTTCATTAAAGCCTTGTGAAGAAAAAATTAATTTGATATACTTTTTTTATTGCCGAGACAATAAAAAAAAGTACAACATTATCTCGACCTTTAAAGCTTTTAAGCCAAAGCTTAAAAGCCGGTTAAACCCCGTTACTAGAGATTCTTGGTAGCGAGTGTTTAATAAATTGCTCCCCGGGTCTGGTCGCCAAGTGGTAAGGCAAGGGTCTGCAAAACCCTTACTCGCGGGTTCGATTCCCGCCCAGACCTCTAACCTTTTTAGCTTCAAAAAAATTTAAGTCCACAATAAAGTGGACTTTTATTTTTAAGCAAAATAAAATATTAGATATAAAAGTCCACAATATTGTAGACTTTCACTGTGGATAACTTGTGTTTTATGTGGATAATTTAGATATAAAAGTCCACAATATTGTAGACTTTCACTGTGGATAACTTGTGTGATATGGGGATAACTAAGGTGATGAAAGTCCACATTAATGTGGACTTTCGCAGGGTAAAAACAAAAAAATGCCTTATTTTAAACAAAATTAATAAATCAGGAAAAATGGTTTAAAATACCTCTAAAATCGTTGACCCAGGTTAAAAAATATGCTATTATATAAGTAGTAGTAAAGAAAATAAATTTCTTTACTCGCGGAAACAACGCAGATCTGACGCGGAATTATCGCGGAAGAAAAGAGAACCTTAACAATTATTTTAAAGAAATTTTCCCAAATGCTTTTGGGGGTATTTCTTTGCTTTCTACTGGTTTATCAAAATAATAAACCAGGACTCTTTACTAAAACAAAAACAAAAACTATTAAAAAGTAGAGTTTATACCAAAAAAACTAGTATAAAACTCTACATAAACTGGTAGAAAGCCCTAACGCACCTTAATCTCGAGGGCTGACGATTTTTTCTTCCTTGCCTTTTCAACAAAAAAGCTAAAGGATGAAAAATAAACCCTTGAGAATAGGGCTCAGCGTAAATAGGGCCTCTAAATAATTTAAAAAGCGCCCTAGCTGGGCCCTTTTTTTATTGGAAGAATAATTACAAATTAACCCTGTTAAATGATTTGTCTCAAGGCAAATCAAAACTTCGTTTTATTTAACGGGGTAAACGAATTAAACACAAATTGCACAAATAAATTTAGGACAGAAAGTGAACCTTGATATTTGGATACATGTTTGACTTTATTAAAGTTTAGAAATAATTTTTAATTTTCAGTTTTCAACCCGCCTAGCTGAGCACGGCGAAGCCGGTTTCCAATCAATTTCCAATTGATCATAAATTATCGAGGCTCTTTAGGTTTCGCGGGTAAGTAACTTCCCGATTTTAAAGACCCGGATTAAAAATTATTAAATTGAAAATTCATTGAAAATTTTGAATTTAAAATCTTTACTATTGACTTTTTTGAGAAAATATTGTATTATAACCAAG
>CAYRJF010000067.1:0-2747 GCA_964424365.1 uncultured Gammaproteobacteria bacterium
TTTAATTTTGCGGATTGATTACACTTTTGATTTTTTTGTTAATTTGTTTATCAGTTTTTAGGTTAAATTTTCTTTTAGTATTTATTTTTGATTATATGGTGATTATTGGTATTAGTAATTCTTCCCATGGCTCTAGTGCGGCTATAGTTGTTAATGGAATAATAGTTGCGGCCGCTGAAGAGGAAAGGTTTGATAGAGTTAAGAATAGCGATAATTTTCCCATAAATTCAATTAAGTTTTGTTTAAAAAAAGCCCGTAAGAAAATTGATGAAGTTAATGAAATTGGCGTTTCAATGGATTTTTTAAAAAGGGCTCAATCAAGATTTAATTTTAATTTTGATTTAAATGATGTAAGTAGATGTATATCGGCAAAAAAGCAAGCTGAAAGAGATATTAAAAAAAGAATTGATACAGAGAAACATTTAAGGGAAAAACTAAAATATAAAGGTAAAATTTTTTTTCTTGATCACCATGATTGTCACGCCGCAACCAGCTATTTTACCTCTTCTTTTGATAAATCTGCGATATTAACAATAGACGGATCGGGAGAAAAAGATTCAACCAGAATTTATAAAGCAAAAGAAAATCAAATCAAAAAAATTTACAGTTTTCAATTCCCGAATTCTTTAGGTGCTTTGTATAGTTTAATTACCGCTTATTTGGGTTTTGACATTGATTCTGGAGAGGGGAAGGTAATGGGTTTGGCACCATATGGTGATTTTTCATTGTTAAAGAAATTTAGAAAAATAATAAAGATTGATGAAGAAGGACGATACAAAATAAAAAGTGAGTGGTTTGATTTTTTAAATGAAAGTTTTATCAAAGAATTTAGAGAAATTATAGGCTTTTCTAAGAGGACAAAAGTAAAGATTGAGCAAAAACATAAAAATTTGGCATTTGCTGCACAGAAAGCATTGGAAGAATCTATTTTGGGACTAGTAAATTTTACAAAAAACATAACTAAAGAAAATAATTTATGTTTAGGAGGTGGAGTTATTTTAAACAGCGTTGCGAACGGAAGAATAGTTAAAGAGAAGATATTTAAAAATGTTTTTTTATATCCTGCCTCAGGGGATAGCGGGACAGCCGTTGGGGGAGCGCTATATTTATATAATATAAAAAAACAAAAAAAGGTTTTTTATAAAAAAAATCAATCACCATATTTGGGATATAAGACTTTCAAAAATGAAATTATAAAAACTATTGTTAGTTTTGGATTGGATTTTAAAGAATTAAATGATGTTGAAGTGAAAAAAAAGATAGCGTATATGATTTCCAAAAACAAAATAGTAGGTTATTTTGCTGGTAGGGCTGAATTTGGTCCCCGAGCATTAGGAAATAGAAGTATATTGGCACATCCTAAATATTTTTTAAACAAAGAGAGAATTAATAAAAAAATAAAGTTTAGAGAAAATTTTCGTCCTTTTGCACCAGCTATTTTAGAAGAATTTTCTGATAAATATTTTGATAATTATGGCTTTGAGTCTCCTTATATGATATTAGCCTTTAAGGTTAAAAAAGGTAGGAAGAAAGATATTTCCGCTTGTGTTCATGTAGATCAAACCTCACGAGTGCAAACCGTTAGAAAGGATCAGAGTGAGAGTTTTTGGAAAATAATAAAAGAATTTTATACAATAACTCAAATTCCGATTTTATTAAATACTTCTTTCAATGTGGCCGGAGACCCTATAGTTAATACACCAAAAGAAGCCGTTGAAACTTTTTTAAATACAGATTTAGATGTTTTGGTATTAGAAAACTTTATAGTATTTAAAAAATTTTCTAGATAGTTTCTAGATAAGACATTTATATTCCCCCTTTACAGGCGAGTGCAGATTATTGACATTTTTTATTAATTATATTATATTATAAAGTTATATTTTAAAGGTCGAAAAAATAAAAAAATAAGGAGGTGAGAAAAATGAATGAAAATAAAAGAAAAATATTAGTTGCGGCGGCATGGCCTTATGCCAATGGCTCTTTACATTTAGGACATGTGGCAGCTCTTGTTGGTTCAGATGTGTTGGCAAGGTTTTTTAGGTTAAACAATGATGAAGTTTTATTTGTTTCCGGGAGTGATTGTCATGGAACTCCCATAGCCTTAAAAGCTAATGAGGAAGGATTAGAACCTTCTAAAATAGCCAACCGGTATCATAAGGAATTTGTTAATACTTTGATAGAAGGGTTAAATTTTTCTTATGATATTTACACAAAAACCACAACAAAAAATCATTATAAGGTAGTTCAAGATCTTTTCCTCGATTTGTATAATAAAGGATATATTTATAGCAAAGTTGAAAAGTTACCTTATTGTGATAACTGTCAAAGGTTTTTGCCCGATCGTTATATTGAAGGTGAGTGCCCTGTATGTGGCTATGACTCGGCCAGAGGTGATCAATGTGATAATTGTGGAAACTTGGTAGACGTAAAAAAATTAAAAAATTCAAAGTGTAAACTCTGTGGCAACGAACCAGAATTTAAAAATTCAGAGCATTTCTTTTTGAAAATTACAGCCTTTCAAGACAAAATAAAAAAATGGGCAAAAGAAAGCAGGGGTTGGAGATCAAATGCCAAGAATTTTACGCTTAAATTTTTGAATCAAGGTTTGATAGACAGGGCAATTACCAGGGATACTCAATGGGGAGTGCCTGTTCCTTTGGATAGTTATGAAAATAAACGAATTTATGTTTGGTTTGAAGCCGTTTGTGGTTATTTATCTGCAAGCAAAGAGTGGGCTGGTTTAATCG
>CAYRJF010000067.1:2757-4457 GCA_964424365.1 uncultured Gammaproteobacteria bacterium
TGCGGGCTTTCTCTTTCAGAATTATCTGAGGTGGATCTTTCTGGGAGATGCCCTGACCACCCTCGCCGCAATGGTGACGGTGCTCTTTTTTGTTCCCGAGTCCAGGCCGGAAGACGAGGTTCCGGAAAAGTGGAAGGAATTTTGGGAAAATAAAGATGCTGTCCATTATTATGTTCACGGCAAGGACAACATTCCTTTTCATACAGTTATATGGCCGTCGATTTTATTGGCCAACGGAGAGTTGCATCTACCTGATAAAATTATATCTTCAGAATATTTAACCCTGGAAAAAAAGCAATTCTCTAAAAGTAGAAATTGGGCGGTTTGGCTTCCGGATTTTTTGGATAATTTTGATTCTGAAACTCTAAGGTATTATTTAATATCTTGTGGTTCGGAAACTTCTGATGCTGATTTTTCTTGGGAGGAGTTTTTGATTAAGACTAATAGTGAATTGATAGGAAATTTTGGAAATTATGTACATCGGGTATTATCGTTTATTCAAAAAAAATTTCCGGAGGGTGTAAATTTTCCCAAAAACCCTGATGAGGCTTCATTAAAATTTTTAAAACAGGCCCAAGAAACTTTTCCTCTTGTCGCGGATTCGATAACAAGAGGCCGTTTTAGAGAAGGGTTGCGACATGTTTTCAGATTGGTTGAAGAAGGAAATCGGTATCTAAATTCTTCCGCTCCCTGGAAAAATGTTAAAGATAATGTACCTAAAGCGGAAGATGATTTGGCAGTGGCTGCACATGTTATAAAATGTTTGGCAATTTTGATTAATCCCTATCTTCCTAAAAGTTCTGAGAAAATATGTTCTCAAATAGGACTTGATTTATCAAGGTTGTCATGGGAGTATCCTTTACCGGACTTTATTTCAATCAGTAAAGTTAAACCTTTGTATAAGAGGATTGAAGAGGAGGAGGTGGAGGAACAACGTTCTTTATTAGGAAAATAATATAGAAACACAGGGGCTGAGTAAAAATTATTCAGCCCCTATTTTATAAGAAAAATGAAATATAAAATTAAAAAACTGTTCCCCTTTGATTATGATTTTAATAAATTAGACTCATTAATAAAAGAGGGTCAGAATATTTTAAAGAAAAAAGTTGAGAAAAATGATGCTCCTAGAATTTTAGGCAGTAATGATAATAAAGAAAATATAATCAATGAATTTGTTAATATTTTTGATTTTGGTTTTAATAATTCAAAATTGGTGTTTAAAGAAATTGTAGATAATTTTTTTATAAATATACCCCGCTGGAGGCACCCTAAACTTCAATATAATGTAGGAGCTCCTGTTAACTCTATTTCTTCCGCTTTGTATTCCTTAGCATTAGATGAAAATATTTATAATATAAACGACGGTTTGGGGGGAAATTCATTGTTAGCAGAAAAGGCAGTGTCGACAATTCTTTCTGATTTAGCAAATTTAAAAAAAACTGGAGTCGGGTTTTTTACTTTTGGGGGGACAGCCACCACTTTTTATGGAATTAAAATTGGAATTTCAAAAGCATGCCCAGAATCAAGAAAATTTGGTATTTCAAAAAAGGTAAAAATATTTATAACCGAGGATGCTCATTTTGCACATACTGTTTCCGCGGACTGGTTGGGAATAGGCACGGAAAACGTTATAAAAATAAATTGTAATGAAGATAGAAGTAGTGATATTTTTGACGCGGAGAAAAAAATGCGAAAGGAAT
>CAYRJF010000068.1:0-4451 GCA_964424365.1 uncultured Gammaproteobacteria bacterium
TAGCCAAGCCATCCACGGCGGTTAAAATTTCATCCTTATCTTTGGATGTTTTTTTTTCTAAATTTTTTAAATCATTTTGAACCTGATTTAAATCCTCTTTAGTGGCCAATTTATTAAATTGTTCCGGAGTTAAAGACATAATAAACATTAATTAATTTCAATTATGATAATACCAAATCAAATCCAAATGTCAAAAACTTAAACCCCTTAAATGTGTCACTGTAGTTAATTTCATCCAAGGCTATAAAGTCTTGGATAAAATTTTGAGTTTTGCATTTTGAGTTTTGAGTTTTCAGCCGGCGTGCCTCCCCTTCTCTAAAATTTCATCCTCAGTCAGAAAATTCATCCCCAGAGTAGTTAGGGCGGCGAGAATAAAAGTCCAATTTAAACTGACTTGAGTAAGCAAAATTAAAACTATAGTCAAAATAATAATTCTTCCCATGCCAATGGATATCTCGTGAATTACCGTAAACTCATCCACAAAGTGTCCCTGGTCGGCCGCTTTTTCATAAATCAAAGAATCAAAGGGAGTGCGGGTGAAAATCCGAGTTAAATTGTGATAGGTGGAAACTATAAAAATGTGAAAAGCGGAGCTGATAAAAATTTTAATAATCCAGCCGATGGAATAAAACCAAGTCCCATGCTTTAAAATATTTTTCTTATCCTTAAGATCCAAGTTTTTCCCCACAATCAGTTGCAAAACAACCGTAACCCCCACCACCAGAGAAGTAATCAAACCGGCCTCAAAATAATTTCCACTCAAAAGCTCAAAAATAAAGATAGGCCAAATAATAATAGTAAAAGCGTTTTCCGCCCCGTCATTCATAAAGGCGAGAACCGTCCGACGCCTCTCTTTGGAAAAAAACTCTCTCCAAGTTTGCCGGTAGCTCCAAGTAAATCTCTCTCTGGTCCGCGGTAAAGTGGCCAAGGGAATCAAGGAAATAAAAAATATTATCATGGCTATTAAAAACAGCACGTCATAACTATAAGAAACAATAATCCAACCGGCAATCACGGGCATCACAGCGGTTAAAAAAACCGTGGTGCTTTCTATTAAACTGAGTTCCTTTCCTCGATTGGTTTTGTTGGTAAATTTAGCCACATCGGTATGCAGAGGCGTCCAATACATTATCCTGTGGAGGGTAATAAATAAAATAGAGGCCCCTAGGAGACTATAAGCCAATCCGGCCTGACCGGAAAGCGAGATATCCAGCCGATTCAGAAGATAAAAACAAAAATAAAACAACGCTCCCCAGATAATGCTGATTCTGATAGAGCGCCTTAGTCCGATTTTGTTCAAATACTTCACCCCCCAGGCCACGGTTAAAATATACAAGGCGTAGCCGATCATATAATAATAAATCACCCGCTCCAGGCTGTTTCCGAAAAATTCGTATAAAAAAATCGGCAAAAAAAGACCCAGAAGAGCCAGTGCGATCCGCAAAATCATGCGGGAGGAGTAAATGGACACGAAGCCGTGGGAGATTTTGCCTTTGAAGTACTTCATTATTAGCTTTTAGTTTTTAGCTGTTAGCTTCTAGCTTATACAAGCCAAAGCTTAGCTTTTAGGCTTAATTATTATTTATAATCCAGTTTTACTACCATTGTATTAGTTATTTTCATTATTTCAACCAATAGATTTTCTAAATAATCACATTTTTTTAAATAATTTAATCTTTTGGCTATTTCTATTTGAGTTTCCAATTCATTAGACGATCCTAAAGACACCTTTAAAAAATTACTAAAATCTTTTCTAGTGCCCCTTCCTCTTCCTTCGGCAATATTTGAAGGTATGGAAACAGCTGATCTTCTCATTTGGGAAGTTAGGCCAAACATTTCTTGCCTGGGAAAATTTTCTGTTACTCTGTAAACTTCCACAACCAGGTCTATTGATTTTTGCCAAACTATCAGCTCTTTGTAAGATTTTATTTGTCCTTCCATTTTACCTTAGTATTTAAAGCTAAAAGCTAACAGCTGAAAGCTAACAGCTACTTGGCCACAATATTAACCAGTTTACCCGGAACAAATATCACCTTAACAATCTCTTTCCCTTCTATCCAATGCTTGATTTTTTCCCGGGACAGAGTGACTTGTTTGGCCTCTTCTTCTTCTATTTCAGCAGATACCTCCATCTTGTCTCTGACCTTGCCATTTATCTGAATAACCAGCTCAATGGTTTCGTCTCGAGCAAGTTCAGGATCATATTCCGGCCAATTTTGTTTAAAGATACTTTCTTTATTGCCCAGTTTTTCCCAAATCTCCTCGGTTAGATGAGGCGCAAAAGGTGATAATATTTTTAATAAACTTTGATAAGTTTCTTTATTTACGGTTTTTGCTTCTGTCAACTTATTGACCAAGATCATCATAGCGCTCACTGCCGTGTTGAGCTTAAAACTCTCAATGTCCTCCCCTAGTTTTTTAATGGTTTTATGTAGAAGGGAAATTACCGTGGGATCATCTTCCGCCTCGCCCACTTTCTCTTGCAGGCCCCAAACTTTTTCTAAAAATTTCCGAGCCCCGATAAGTCCGTTAGTACTCCAAGCGGTGGATTGGCTAAAAGGGCCCATAAACATCTCGTAAACGCGCATGGAATCAGCTCCATACTGCTTTACTATGTCGTCCGGGTTAATTACATTTCCCCATCTTTTACTCATTTTCCGGCCGTCCTCGGCTAAAATTATACCCACATGCTGAAGGCGTGTAAAAGGCTCTTCATAGTTAACAACACCGATATCATACAAAAATTTATGCCAAAAACGAGCATAAATCAGGTGCCGGGTAGCGTGCTCGGCTCCGCCGACATAAAAATCCACCGGTGACCAATATTTTTCCTTTTTTTTATCCACTAAAGCTTTGTTATTGCGCGGATCAATAAAGCGAAGATAATACCAGCTGGATCCGGCCCACTGGGGCATAGTATTGGTTTCTCGTTTAGCTTTACCTCCACACTTCGGGCAAGCAGTGTTCACCCAGTCAGTAATACCGGCTAAAGGTGATTCTCCTGTCCCGCTTGGCTCATAATGATCCACTTCCGGAAGCTCTACGGGCAAATCTTTTTCCGGCACACCTACAGCTCCGCAATCCTCACAATGGATAATCGGAATCGGCTCGCCCCAATATCTCTGCCGGGAAAAAACCCAATCTTTAAGTTTATAGTTAACATCCTTTTTACCTAAATTATTCTCCTCCAGCCACTCTATCATCTTCTCCTTAGCTTCTGCGGTTTCCAATCCGTCCAAGAAGTCAGAGTTAATATTTATTCCCTCCCCGGAAAAACACTCTTCTCCCCCTAAAACTTTATCTATAAAATCTTTATCTCCCTCCCTTGGCTTAACCACAGGCTTAATTTTAACTTTTTCTTTGTCATTTTGATTTTTGATTTTTGCATTTTGATTTCTTATAAATTCAAAATCTCTCTCATCGTGCGCCGGAACCGCCATAATCGCCCCGGTTCCGTAATGCATCATCACATAATCAGCCACAAAAACGGGAAGCTCTTCACCATTAACCGGGTTAATAGCAACCACCCCCTCAAGCTTCACTCCGGTTTTTTCCTTGGCCAGATCAGTCCTCTCCAACTCGGTCTTCTTTTTAGCTTGATCAATATAGTCATCTATTTCTTTTTGATTTTTGATGTTTGACTTTTGATTTTTGATTAAAGGGTGCTCCGGAGCCACCACAAAGTAAGTAGCCCCAAATAAAGTATCCGGGCGTGTGGTAAATACTTCTACTTCTGACAGGGCAGAAGTAGAAGTCGCGGAACTACGCGGAATGGACGCGGACTCACGCGGAAAATCTTTATTTCTGGCCTTATCATAAATTATTCTACTAATTTCTAGTTCATTGGGAGAAAAATTTACGAGTAATGCTAGCTTATATTCATTTCCCTTAAGATAAGTCCAAACTTGATTAGTTTGCTGTTTACCAACTTTAGGCAAAGCTTTAAGTTCAATTATTATTTTGTCCTCAATTATAAAATCCGGAGTATAAATACCGACTTTTTGACCATTATATTTAACATTTAACTGTTTTTCAGAATCAAACTTTAATCCCAAATTTTTAAACTCCTGTTCTAATGCCTTATGATATATATTTTCTTTATGACCTAGTCCGACTTCTTTTTTAACTTTAAAAAAAGCCCCCCTGATTTTATAAGTCAAATCTTCATACAATAAACCATTATCATTTTTTTCTTCCGCGTAGTTCCGCGTATGTTCCGCGTCAGTCAGCGAGTTTTGGAGCTTAAATTTAATTTTAGCTCCAAAACTACGGCCGATCCAGTGTTTCTGCATCTCTTTAATGGATTCATCCCATTTATCCAACTTCTCAATATCATCTAACAATCTATCCGCATAATCAGTAATCTTTAAAACCCACTGCCTCATCGGCTTCTGCTCCACCTCGCTTCCGCAACGCTCGCATTTTCCGTTTTCCAAATCCTCATTAGCTAA
>CAYRJF010000069.1:0-4425 GCA_964424365.1 uncultured Gammaproteobacteria bacterium
TGCGTTACCCTGGTATCCTCGCAAAGCACATAATCCACCTCGCCCAAAATCCGCAGTGCTCTTAAGGTAATATCCTCCAAATTACCAATCGGAGTAGCAACTATATATAACTTACTCATACAATTACAAATTAACCCTGTTAAATGATTTGCCAAGAGCAAATCAAAACTTCGTTTTATTTAATAGGGTGAACAAATTTAATCATCCGCTTCGCCCGCCTAGCCGAACTAGTCGAGGCTGGCCAAGCTGAAGTTTGGCTTCAGCGAGGCGGGCAAATTACACAAATATAAAAAATTATTTCTGTTTTTATTCTAAAAGGATTTTAAACCCTTAATGCCTAAAAATACAAAACCCCTCCTCGAGTCCTCCCCTTGTAAATGGGAGGAAGTGTTTATTTTGATATTTGATTTTTGAACTTTGATTTTTCAGACGATGTCTTCCTTCCTTTCCCTGACATACCGAGTCCATTCTTCAGCTATCTGAACAAAGACCTTGAAAGGAGCCTCAATGATGAAATCCAGGAAGAAGACAAAAACATTGATGCGGGAGAATTTTTGGGAAAGCCATTTGCCCACCGCTATAATCGGGATGGAGAAAAAATCCAGGAGAAAGGTGACAATGTTTTCTTTAGGCTCTACTACTAAAAACTCCTTGGTGGTTTTTCTGATTCGAATCGCGAAAAAACTTACAAAAGCCAAGAAGAAAAGGAAAATAATGATACTTACCCAATTAAAATTGATTATGGTTAAGGCCCAAACCACCAAACCAAAAGTAACAAAAAAAGTAATGGTATAAAAAATATTAAAAATCGCGGACATTACGCTTCGCCTTTTAGCGGGACGACGTAAAAGTATGGGTTCAGTTCTTTGCTTTTCCTGAAAAGTAATTTCTTCTACTCCTTCAATAACTTTCCGGGTATTTTGATCAGAGGAAATTCGGGTAAAAAATACAGCTAAAAATAAAAGGAAGGGAGGGAAAGCAATATTAACAGCCAAAGAGAAAGCATTTATTTCTTCACCGAAAAATTGAGTAGCCGGAATTTCCAGCAAAATCACAAAAATAGATTTGGTTAAAAAGATATAAATTATACTTCTGACCGCGGCTCGCCAAAGTTTCTTTTTGCGAGTTTGATATTTTTTGTTAAAGGCCTTCTTGACCAGTTCCTGAAATTTGTTGGAATCATTTTTGATGGTGTTGTAAATATTAACCGGATCTTCCCGAACCACATCCACTAAAATGGTCAAAAAAACATTATAACGGCTGATTACCTTATCCAGTTGTCGGGAAAGGGGGTGGTTGAGTTGTTTATTAATTGCTTCCCGGAGTTGGGAGATATTTTGGGCGATTTCCTTAATATCCTCCTCAGCCGGGTCACGCCATTTAGAATTAAAATATTTAAACAAAATTAAAGAAAGCATATCTTCATCAAACTTGAGATAGTTCCTATGAATACCCAGATAAATCTGGATGTTTAAATCCTTACCGTAAGCCGAATCATCTTCCAGCTGAATATTTTTAGTTAAATACTCGTATAAATTTATAACTACGGTATCTTTAACTTTGTCTCTTCCCAGAATTGCTTCTATTTCACTGGCTGCCAGGGAAATAATCCAATTATTTAGTTCATTCCTCTCTTCCCGGCTTTTTTTATCCTCTCCATTATCGTTTTTTAAATTAAACAAAGAGTGGCCGAATTGAGACAGGACATGGTTGCGGAGCTGAATATACTTCTCAATCACCTTGCCCACCTCTCCAATCTTTTCTTCCGGAATTTTATTGTTAGGAAGATAGCCGGCGCGGATTAGCTCTACCAGAAGATTTTTGGAAACTTCCTCGCTTTTGGAGGCCTTAATTATCCCCTCAATCACAATCTGTCTTTTTAAAATGCGAGAAATAGCATTTTTACGCAAAAGGTATTCTTCGTTGTAATCCACAGAGTTGCGGATTTTTTCATAATAAAAAGCCATCTTAGAAATAAGGTCGGAAACCCTGATTTTAGGAACATTATCCCCGGGCTCATCAGCTTGAGTTTGTTGTTTATAAACCGCCCGAAACAAATCCTTGGCATGATCGGAAATATGCAGAGCGGTTTGACTTTTTCTTTGTAAATAGGGGCTAACCATTGTTTTTTGCTTCGCAAACCCGCACTACGAATGCGGGACATCCGAATTTAAAAGTAAAGTATCTTATAATTTTTTAACAGCGATCCGCCGGCTGGCGGACTGACGGCCGTTAAAAAATTCTAAGATGATTTTTAATTGTTTTTTGCTTCGCGGGGCCCACACTACCAGCCTCGCCGTGCTCAGCTAGGCGGGCGAATGCGGGACATCCGAATTTAAAAGTAAGGTATCTTATAATTTACGATTTACTGTTTACGGACTTTATTTTTGCATTATTGTTATTCTAAGCTAAAAGCTAACAGCTGAAAGCTATAAGCTAATTCAAACTAAAACTATTCTTAATACTCTCCTCATCCTCCTGGCTCCATTTCTCCTGCCAATCTTCAGGGATGTTTTGCCAAAACCTGATTGTGTAAATATTATTATTTGCCTGGGCCAGGACTTCATAAGGACTGTCTTCGCTTAATTCCTCAAGAGATGCATCCTGAAAAACTCGGACAGTTACCGGCCGAGCATAATTACGAACCTCGGAAGAGTAATCCGTATCACTCGTAGGGACATAAAATTCAATATCCACAAAACCTTCGCCCTGGTCTCTCTGGGTGACATAATGTTTAAAAGACTCGAGCAACTCCACCTCAAAACTCAAGCTTTTATTTTTATAATTAAAGTTGGTTTGCCTCTCCCGGGGCTCTTTTTCGGAATTTCCCCAGGAGCAAGCGGACAAAACTAAAATTACTGCCAAGGCTAAACTTAACTTAGCAGACTGCTTAACTGCTTTTCTAAACATAGCTAAAAATATTATAATTTACCTTACTTTCCTTATATCATATTTATTTATGATTTGCAATTGCCCGGCCTTTAAAAGTCCATCTAATTTCCCGCCCCGCAACCTATGCCATCAACCGGAGACAGCAACCACCGGCAAGGGTGATAATTTCAAATTTCCTAATTTCCAATTTCGGAAAAATACGTTAAAACTCTAAATCACATACATTGCCGAACACAAAACAACCCCCTCTTAATCTCCCCCTTGACCAAGGGGGAGAGAATCAGCAACTCTTGACACTGAGCTTTATTTAATCTATATTAAAGACAATAGAAATTCGCCTCAAAGGGGGCGGTTTTTAAGTTAAAGAATTTTATCATTTTTTGGTAAATCTTTATTTAGGTAGAATTAAAGGAGTTATTTTATTTTTCTGCAAAGAAATTAGATATTAGAAATTTGAAATTAGTTAAACCATATGATTGAGAAAATAAAAGGTTATATTAGAACTTCGATTGAGGAGATAAAAAAAGTGAATTGGCCGACTAAAAAAGAAACTTATCACTACACTTTGGTGGTGATTGCAATCAGCGCGTTTGTGGCTGTTTTTCTTTACGGTCTGGACCAAGTATTCAGCACCGCCCTGAAAATTGTTATTTAATGCGCATTATTAAAAAATATATTAATTATTAATATAGGGGGTGAGAAAAAATATAATAATTAAAAATTCTAAAATCTAGGCACGAAATTCTAAACAAATTCCAAATTTTAATGTTTCAAATTTAAAACAGATCCCCGCTTAATCTCCCTTTTATTAGGAGAAAAAATAGAGAAGGTTATAAATTGTTTAGAGTTTAGTATTTATAATTTAGGGTTTAACAATCTATGCCTAAACAAACTATAAAACACGGCAGACGATGGTATGTTCTTCATACCTATTCCGGCTACGAAGAAAACGTGGCGGAAAATTTAAAACAAAGAATTGAATCCATGGATATGGAGGATAAAATTTTTAATGTTTTGGTTCCTAAAGAAAAAAAGGTTAAAATCCGCAATGGAAAGAGAAAAATCGTGGAAGAAAAAGTTTATCCCGGCTATGTTTTAGTAGAGATGGTTGTGACTGATGATTCTTGGTATGTGGTTAGAAACACTCCCAATGTGACCGGATTTATCGGGGCCGGCACCACCCCCACCCCGGTTAGTGAAAAAGAAATTAAAAGCTTGCAAAAACGAATGGGTGTGGAAGAACCGAAATACAAAATTGATTTTACAGTGGATTCACCGGTCCGAATCACTGACGGACCTTTTAAGAATATGGAAGGAAAAATCACCAGCATTGACCAAGAAAAAGGTAGAGTGAAAGTTTTGGTTTCCATGTTCGGACGAGAAACCCCGGTAGAACTGGATTTTTTGCAGATAAAGAAAATATAAAGGCTTTAAAAACTTTTTTAAAAAAAGTTTTTAACAGTTTTCAAAAATTAAAGGTATCTTATAATTTTTTAACAGCGATCCGCCGGCTGGCGGACTGACGGCCGTTAA
>CAYRJF010000070.1:0-4395 GCA_964424365.1 uncultured Gammaproteobacteria bacterium
GCTTTAAGTCAAACTAAAAACCGCCCCGCCCCTAAAGGGAAGAGCGATTTTTAATAAAAGCTATGGAAAAATCCGGCTTATTTTTGAAGCAAGGGGCAATTACCGCAACCGAAACTTCGTTTCTTCATTCCTCGATCTTTCATACCCTTGCCTATGCCCAAATCTTCCTTAATTTCTCTGGCTTGCTCAAAATTGCCTTCCCGCCTTAAGTTGTGAGCCTCTGCCAGCTTAGCAAAATCTTCTTGAGTAAAATCTTGGAGTCCGGGGCGATCAGCCATTAATTCCCGCCAAGCTTCATAATCTTCATTTTCCAAGGCCTCTTCAATAGACCCTCTGAATTCAGAATCCATTCCGTGTCCGTTTTTAAACATTCCCGCTTTTCTAAAACCCTGATTAAGTCCTAACTCTTCTCTTAAAGATCTGGCTCCTTCTATGTCGCCTTCCCGGGCTAAATCATGAGCCTCGGCAAATTTAGCAAAATTCTCTTCTGTAACCGCCTCGGCGACCCTTCCGCGGTCACCCATTAATTCTTGCCAAGCTTGGTAATCTCTTTCTTCCAGGGCGGTTTCCATGGCTTCGTGTCTTTCCGGGGAACAGTTCGGCCCCTGAACATTGGAATTTCCTTGATAAGCATAGCTAGCTCCGGCTATACCGGCTACGGCAATTAAAGCCACCAAGGCTGCCGCGCCGGTTATAATTTTTGAATTTGTCATATTTTTTATTATTAATTATTTAGATCCCAGGATTTTTAAGGCCTTATACTTTTACTACGCGGAAAGAGTTATTTTTCTTTCAAAAAAAATCACTCCTTGTAAAGGAGTGATTGTAAAAGTCTTTATCTATTGCGCATAGGACACTGAGTCGCTCCGCAATGCCCCTTGCCCGGAACTCCCATCATGTGGGGCATGGTCCTAAATGATCTGATTATTCTGGCCTGAAAACAATCTTCTCCTTCCTCGCCCACAATTTTAACCGGAGTTTGGATATTTTCTTTTACCAAGGGACACCGGGGTACTCTGGGGCATTCCACGCACCACTGCTCACCCCCCGGATCAACTAAATTAAACCGAACAGGAGAGACTATTTCGCTCACCTCTCCCACTAATAATCCTTTCTGGGGTTGGTGCCAAACCGCTTGTCTATGGGCCATCATTCTTTCATAATACGGAACCTGTCCTCCTGCTACCTTATCTATGGTCTTTCCCAAGCCAGCGGCATACAGGCTTCCTCCGAAAATAAAACTAATTAATAAACTTAAGGCTATAATTTTACCCAAACTGTATAAATAACCCTTCTTGGTATGTTTTAAATTAAAATAAGCCAAAACTATAAATAATAAGAAAATGGCTAGCCAAAAATAAGGCAGGGTGGCAAACAAGAAACCCAAAAAACTCCCGGAGACATAGCTATATAGATCCCAATCATTATTAACGAGCATATACAAGAGGACAGCTACTGCCAGGCTTCCCACAACCAAAGAAACTCCAAAAAAACTCCAAACAGTATAATCTTTAAGCAAAAACTCCCACCTCGGTCTGGGCTTTATCTGTTCTTCTTTTATTTTTTTATAAATTTTCTCACTTATTTGATTAGTCATATTTTTAAAATTCCATTTTTATTTTTTGCGCCTGCTCGTAAAAATTCTCCTTAGCTCTTTTCAATAAAATCGCCACCGTGCCCATGGGTTTTTTTAAAATGTCAGCTATTTCTTTGTAATCCTTCTCTTCCAGATATTTTAAAACCAAAACCTCTCTATATTTATTGTCCAGCCTATCCAGAACTTTTCCCATGTTTTTTTCCAAAAATTTATGATCCAGTTCTTGAGCTGTGTCCACTTCTGACTCCAGACTATTTAAAAGTAGCTCATTTTCTTCCTGATTTAAACCATTATAATAAACTTTATTTTTGCGAAAATGACTAATAGTCTCATTTCGGGTAATTCTATAAATCCAAGCGGAAAAACTTAAGCTTTTATCAAAAGAGGCCAAATTGCGAAAAACTTTTATAAATACTTCCTGAAGTACATCCTCGGCCTCATCTAAATTAATGTGAGAAATCTTGCTTATATAAGATAAAAGCTTTTTTTCATACCTCTCCATCAAATACAAAAAATAATCTTCGTTCTCCAGGCTCAAAGAAACCAACTCTGCGTCGCGCATTTCTCGACATTGTTGAGGGGTTTTTCCCATATTTAATTAATACGCTTATTATAGCTATTTTCTTTCAAGGCTTTACTCGCTCTTTGTCCTTGATATAATAAAAATACTAAAAATAATATTTAAATATGAACAAGAAATCAATTACAATTCTAATTCTATTAATTATCCTGATAATTGCAAGTGGTCTCTGGTTATCAAAAAACAAGTGGCTTTCTTACCTCTTTGAACCTCGCCAGAGCTCTTTACCTCAGGGAGTAGACTTGGGCAATCTGGAAGATAAGCCCGGGAATCAAGCTACCACCTCTCGGGAAGAAAATATTAAAACGATTGCGGAAAATTTCTCTATCCCCTGGGAAATTATTTTTTTGCCTGACGAGTCTCTTTTATTAACAGAGAGGCCGGGTAATTTGGTTAGAATTAAGCCGGGACGCAGAGAAAAAATCGAAATAGAAGGGGTGGAGCATGTTGGAGAAGGAGGACTTTTGGGGGCGGCCTTGCACCCCGACTTTACAAACAATAATTGGCTTTATCTCTACCTTACCACACGTACTGGAGAAGGGCTTATAAATAGGGTGGAAAGATATAAATTTATCCCGGAAGAAAATAAATTATTAGAAAAAGAAACTATAATCACGGACATCCCCGGGGCCAGCTACCATGACGGAGGAAGGATCGCTTTTGGGCCAAATAACTTTCTTTACATAACCACCGGAGATGCAGGGGAAGACCAACTGGCCCAAAACACAAGCTCTCTGGCCGGAAAAATTTTAAGACTAAAGGATGATGGCAGTATCCCTGAAGACAATCCTTTTGACAACGAAATCTATTCTTACGGACATCGCAACCCTCAAGGTCTGGCTTGGGATAGTAAAGGTAATTTGTGGTCCACCGAGCACGGCCCTTCCGGTCTAAACTCGGGTTTTGATGAGATTAATCTAATTAAAAAAGGAGAGAACTACGGCTGGCCCTTGGTAAAAGGAGAAGAGAGCCGGAAGGGAATGATTCCTCCCATAATCCAGTCCGGATCCGAAGACACCTGGGCCCCGGCGGGTTTAGAAATTATTGAAGAGAAATTATTTTTTGTGGGTCTTAGGGGCTCGGCCCTTTACTCAGCCGAAATTGATGGAGAAAAATTAGAGAACCTAAAAATTAATTTCCCGGAGAGCTGGGGAAGGTTGAGAATTTGTCGCCAAGGTCCTGACGGTTTTCTTTATCTGGCCACGAGCAACACTGACGGCAGAGGAAGTCCAAAAGAGGGAGATGATAGAATTATCAGAATAAATCCTGAAATTCTAAAATAATTTTATTTACGAGCGACCAACTGCCCGCAGGCCGCAGTTATATCCTGCCCCAGACTAAATCTCTGGGTTACATTCACACCTTCTTGCTCCAAAATCTTCCGGAACCTTTTTATTTTATCAGCCTCGGTGGATTCATAAACACCGGTGGGGTTATAAGGAATCAGATTAACCATGTAAAGCTTCTTTTTCATTAACCGGACTAATTCCTTGGCCCCTTGCGGGGAATCATTAAAATCTTTTATCAAAAGATACTCAAACATCACCTTGCGGTTAGTTTGACTGATGTAATAATCCACCGCTTCCAGAATTTTTTCCAAAGGGTATTTTTTGTTTACAGGAATTAACTCACCCCTCAATTTATTGTTAGGTGCATGCAGAGAAATAGCCAAATTAACTTCCTCGTTTTCCCCGGCCATCTTTCTAATCCCCTCGGTAATTCCGACAGTAGATACGGAAATTCGTCTGGCTCCTATATTAAAAAAATCCGGGCTATTTAGTTTCTTTATTGCTTCCCAAACTTGATTGTAATTCAAGAAAGGCTCGCCCATACCCATAAAAACCACATTGGTCACTCGCGCATTTTCCTTGTTTAAAAAACGGGCAAAAAACAAAACCTGGCTAAGAATTTCTTGAACGCTTAAATCTCTTTTAAATCCCAGTTTCCCGGTGGCGCAAAATCTACAACCTAAGGCACAGCCCACTTGAGAAGAAACACAAACTGTGTTGCGTCCGTCAGAATACCGCATTAAAACTGTCTCGATTTGCGCGCCATCCTCCCAGTCAAGCAAAGCTTTAACTACCTCCTTGTTCTTGCCTTTAAATATCTTTCCGGAAACTTTTAAAGAAATTTCTTTTTCCAATTTCTCTCTTAAATTTTTAGGGAGGGTGGTAATTTGAGACCAATTCTCAACTAAATCCCCGTAAATCGCCTTTTG
>CAYRJF010000071.1:0-4305 GCA_964424365.1 uncultured Gammaproteobacteria bacterium
CATATTTTTCCAAAAGAGAAAAAGTGTTGGCGTAATCAGTAAGTAAATCCAAAAGTTCTTTTTCCTGTCCTTGTAACCTTTCTTTTTTTGATTTCTGTTGAAGGAAATTTATGGTTTCCTGCAATTGTTTAAATTTGCTTTCAACCTCTATTACTCTTTTTTTATTTATTACGTAACCTTGAACCAAATAGTTCTTCAATATTTTAGTAGCCCAGCGCCTAAAATTAATAGCTTGAGCCGAATTAACTCTATAACCAACTGCTAAAATAACATCCAAGTTATAAAAAGAGACAGGCTTATCTGAATTAGGAATGTGCATTTTTTGCACATTGCTTTTTTCGTCCACCTCTTTTTGCTTAAAAATTTTATTGATATGTTTAGTTATTACTGATCTATCTTTTCCAAATAATTCTGCGATCTCATTTTGTTTCAACCAAACAGTCTCATCTTCAAACCACACCTTTAACTCAACCTCCCCTTTTGAAGGCTTATAAATTTTAACTTCTCCTTTTTTGATTTTATTTTGTTTCATAAAAGCCTAAACTTTTGAATGTTTTATTTACTATCTTCTTATTTGTCCTTGGCTCGCCAGTTAACCTCAAAAGAAACAGAGTTCTTCCCGGGAATATTCCATTTTGAAAAACGAAAGAAAAAAAGCTGAAACTTATTTTTAGCAACCCTGCCCAGCCCAAACCTATTTAATGTTAATTCAATATCTATAACCATAATTTTTATGCCTTACAAACTATTAAAAAATTGCAAAGTTTGTCAAAATTCCGTTAATTTTTATAAAATTTTGGGATTATTAACGGTTTTATTGAGGTTTAGTTGTCAAACACAGTCACATCTCCATCATCATAATCCCCCATCTCAATCCCATCAAATTTAAAATGATTACCATCCTGATAAAACCAGAGCGTCAATTTGTTGTCCACGGTTATAATAAATCCCCGAGTGCCGCCGGATAAAGGTTGAATGTCAATTTTGGCGTCATCAAACAATCGGTAAGCGTAATCAATTTTTTTGTTATCAACCCCCATTTCCTTGCCGGATAATCTTAAAAATAATTTGGGAAAATACTTCATTAAAAATCTCTTCTGCCAAGGCAACTTAAATTTGTTCTCAAGCTCTTCATCCTCTTTTTGATTATCCTTGTTGAGCATAAGCTAAATATTTAAATTCTGGTTTCTATTTTAAGGTAACAGGTGAAACTTTAAACTATTGACATGTTTTTCTATGTATAATAGGATAATAATAGAAGTAATTCCTCTCGTGTTGGAATACCGTAAGGCGTTCCGTCAAAGCGAGGGGTTTTCTATTTTAGGGGAAAAGAAGATTTTCCTCTATTATTTTATCTTTGAGAATTTCATAATATTCATAATCACCTTTCTCATATTTCCTAAAAATTGACCAAGAAATGAAATCTACGGCTTGTAAACATTTTTCTGTGTGAGAAGGCCTTATAAAAATGTCAAAATTATTACTGGATTTTTGAGCAAGGTTGTTCTTCAAATATCTTTCAAAGTTTTGTTTTAAAAATTTATTGGTTTCTCTTTGGTCAATATAAATATAAACCGGCTCCCTTTCTTTTAAAATTTTTTTATTATGCATTCTATCCAACAAAATATTGGCGGTATAATTATATAAATATACCTTTTGATTTTTTAAATCGGTGTAAACTTTCTTTTTATTAAGCACGATACATAAGACTTTTAAGTCTTCAATTTCCGCTAAAAATCTTAAAACCCTTTTTCTCGTTATATTGTCAGCGTGATAAGCATGCAACTCCTTTACCTTTTTATACTTCTTTTTTAAACCCTTGTGAACTCGTTTAACACACTTCTCTACTCTACGATGATTATTTGTAAAAACAATCGTTAAAACAAACCAGCGACTTGACCGTTCGCTGAACCCGAGGTCTCCGCTCTCGTCCAGAAAAATATAACTCATAAATTATTATTTAATTATCCTCCCAGTCCTTGATCAAAATCCCGTCGCCGTACTTTTTAGCTACCAACTTCTGGTTGTCGCGCCAGCCCAGTTCTCGTAATAATTCCGCTGGCAAAGTGATGGCCCGACTGTCTCCGTGCCTAAAAATCTTTCTAACCTCGCTATTTTCAATTTTTCTCATGGACATATAATCTTTTCAAAGAATATATATTCGAATATATATTCTTTTATTTAATATCAGATCTAAATTCTTTTACTATTCAAAACTAAGATCTGGTCCCAATGTAATAAACTTAATTAAACACTTTATATTCATAATCTGGGAGGAGCAACTCCTCAAGATCTTCATTGCAATCTTTTAATTTTTCTCTATTCTCTCCTATATAATGACATATTGTTTTAACAGGAGCAAAACCCAGACCTTTAAAAATACCTTTTTCAGTTTTGGTATAAAAACATGTTGATAATACATAAGCGCCGGCAGATTCTCCAGCTACAGTTTTTTTCTGAAATACTTCTTTTAAATTCCCATACTTTTTTAAAGTATCTAAAAGTTTTAAAGTTTTTCCTCCATGAAAATAAATTATATCAGCTTTTTGAGCCTGCTCTATAAATTTGTCTTCATAAGCGACTTCAAATCCCAAATCCTTCTCGCTATTATTTTTTTTAAATTGATTCAGGCTTTTCTCTTTCAGCTCATCATATCGTGAAAGTTCTTTAGCAAAATAAACCAGCAATATTTTAAGTTGCTCTTTGTCTGTATTCAAAATTTCCTGAAAGAATTTATCATTTTTCTCATTAATATGATCGGCAAAACCGCCGTGTAAAATAAATTTTGTTGTCATAAAATTATTATTTTTTTTTATAAATACAAAGTTCTGGGCCCTCCAGACTATCTAGCCAGGCTTTTTTAAACAAATCTATGCTCTCTTTTCGGGCTGGCCGTGGATTCTTTTTGCTCGGATCATGAAATGTTATGCTTTCCTCATCAACGCCAAGAACCACCACCCTGTGCAAAGCAAAGCCCTTTTGTTGGTTTAAGGTCTTTGAATCAAGCACAACTTCACAAACCGCTCCGTCTTGAAAAGCCTCTATCAGATCCTCCCAGGTGGGCCTTTGCCTCTTAAAGATAAAATTAGGATGGGCCAGAACCTTTTTTATATCCTCGGAATAAGAATTTATATCCTTGGTTTTGTTTGTGATAAAATTATATTCGTTTTCTGAAATACTTCCCTTTAGGCCCTCCATCCCCTGCTTTGCCCAAAGAGATAAGTCGAGCAAATCATATTCAGTGATTTTAATCCCCTTCTCCAGCATCCAGTGCCAAAATTTAAATCCCCAAACTACATACCCCGGATGCCAATCAGAAATCTGTGCAATCTTTTCAAAAGTCGCATCAGAAAAAAAGTGCCGAGCGGTCATCGTATAACAAGCCAAAGCGCAAGCCTTGCCCGGATTATTTTCAAAAGGTATATCTAGCATATTTTAAAAATTTCCCTCACTTTTTGATCTTCAATTTTACGTCACATAAGACTACTTGTCCTCCGAGGCTTGACAGCGTAGGAGGATATAGATTTCTTTGGAGCTATTCATTAATCTTCTATTTATTTTCACAATCCCAACAATAATTATATATATTTTCTTTGCCATCCCACCTCTCAGCAGGCTCTCCTTCTTTTTTCCTGGAAGCAAAATCATTATCACAAATTTTTGTATTATCAGAACCACATTGTGAACATTTATTGTTTTCTTGCATATTTATATTTTTAGGGCAAGTTAAAATGCTTTTTAATATATTTCTCCATGTTACCCCATACACTCCCATCTATATCGCCTATTTTTTTAACAAACCTGGAACTATCAAAGGAATAAAAATGCTGAACTTTTAAAACCGAATCACAATACAAATTATTTCTATTATTCCTTTTAATTATTATATCATCTGCCGAACGATTGCCAATATTGGATGTTAACGGAATAATAGTGCAAACTTTACTCATTTGGGTTATATAATCGGACTGAACTATGAGCACCGGTCGGTCCTTGAAATACTCGTGGCCAACTGAATTAGGAATTTTAATTAACCAAATTTCACCCTGCCTCATAAATTCTTGTAATAATTATTTTCTTCTTTGGACATTTCACCAAATGTTTTGCGCATATCATCACCCGCGGCCCTTTCAAGCTCCCTTAACTCATCCGGACGCTTTAAAACTTTCACCACGGTGCCGGCCACCAAATAATCATCCACATCATCCTTGTGAATATAGATCGGGGGTATATCTCGGGTAGACTCTGAAACCAAGACAACATAATCATCTTGCTTGTAGAACCTCTTTATATTTGCCGCGCCAT
>CAYRJF010000072.1:0-4289 GCA_964424365.1 uncultured Gammaproteobacteria bacterium
CCCGGAAAAGTATCCGCTCGGGTCCAGCCATTGTCAAGGTTATAAGTATAGAAAAGTCCGCTCCCGGCCGAACCCAGATAAACAGCCTTGTGGTCACTAGGATCCATGGTTAAATCTATTACCGGCACCCGGGAAATACTCTGAGCCTCTCCGCCGGGAGAAGAAACCAAATGTTTATGATTCCAAGTATCGCCCTGGTTAGTACTCAAATAAACTCCCGCATCCCGATCTGTGCCTCCTTCTTCGCCTCCGAAAGAAATGGAACACCCGGAGACTAAAATAATTAAAAAACTTAAAAAGAAAATTTGAAAAAAATTTTTCTGAGTCATAAAAATATTTTATTAAATTAAATTGCAAACCGAGTTTTCAAGCGCTAATTTGGGGTTTACATTACCCTTAATCTGTTTTTCTCCGGTTTGTAAACCGGCAATCATTTTCAAAAGGACAGAAAAAGAAAACTTATTCTCCCAGGGTTCAATTTTTTCCTTTAAAGCTTCGAACTGGATCAAATCCTTGTGCCCGCAATGAAGAAGCAAAAAATCCCGAGCCACGCCTCGCCAAATACTAATCAAATTCAAGGCCTCCCGAGCGCCTTCCTGTCCGGAAGCGGAACTTTTAAAAATTTGGGAAATGGTTTTAATTCTTTGGTTTAAATCCTGGTTTAAAAACTCTAAAAAAATTCCGCCTTTTTCCAGATAATCATTATAAAAATCAGAGTCTTCTAAAAATTTAATTGCCAGGGCCGGCCTGCCTAAACTTAAATGGGAAATATTTTTGGCTTGGCTTCTCCGGGCTCCTTTAACTTTAACCAAATAATCATAAACATCCTCCCGGGCAACCGGATAAAAATTCAAAATCTGGCTTCGGGAAGCAATGGTTTCGGGGATATTCTCAATCTGGGAAGCAATTAAAATTATTACCACTTTTTTTTGGGGCTCTTCCAGAGTTTTTAAAAGGGCGTTCCCGGCTTCCGAGCTTAAAGCTTCCGCATTCTTTATTATACCAATTTTATAAGAATTTAGAAATGAGCTCAAGTGGAGAATTTTTATAAATTCCCTGATTTGCTCTATGGAGATGTTCTTCTTATCTTTTTCTCGTCTAATCAGATGAAAATCACTGTGCAAGGCGGAAAGATTATCTTCCGCTTCCCCTCCGGTGTTTCCGGTCATTTGACGGCAAGAAGAGCACTTTTCGCAAGGTAAGACTAAATCGTTTTTTTGTCTGTCTTCACAAAGCAAACTTTGAGAAAAAAATTTCGCCAAAGTGGTTTTGCCCAGGTTTTGAGGACCTAAAAAAACATAAGACCCGCTTACTTTTTCATTCTCCAGGCTGGCAGACAAAAATTCCGGAATTTTGGGATTGCCCACCAAGGGCCAATCATTTCTCTTTTCTTTCTTATCCATAACCTAATCTTAAAATTTTTCCCCTCTCCGGTCAAGCCAATAATAATGCGAATCTGCAAATCAAATGCGAATCCTGCAAATTTTAAAGGTGTTATGCGAATTATTTATTTTATTTGCATTATTAATAATTTGAAGGATTTGCATAAATTTGAGGATTTGCATTATGTCACCTTGATTTTTCCCCTTTATTTTGTTAAATTTTAAACAAATTGGAATTTATGAAACACAAACTGAAAAAAATAGTGCTTTTAGGCGGAGATGCGGCGCTTTTTTATTTTGCCTTGTTTTTGGGGCTTTGGTTACGCTATTTGGAAATTCCCGGTATCGAGCTTCTGGAAAAACATTTAACCTCCTTTAGTTTTCTGTTTCCGATTTGGCTAATCATCTTTTATATCTCCGGGCATTATAATTTAAGCACCACGGAAGAAAAAACATTATTTCGCAAAGGGTTGACCAGCTTTTTGACAGCTTTTTTGATTTCCATAATTTATTTTTACGTCGCTCCGGTCTCCGAAATCAGTCCCAAAACCAACCTGGCTTTCTTCACTGTAATTTTTTTCTGCCTTTTTTTCTTCTGGAGAAAATTTTATTACCGGGCGCTAAAATCCTATCTACCCAGACAAAAACTCGCTATAATCGGATTTAATTCCCAAATTAAAAATATAATTTCGGAAATCAAAAATCAGCCCCACGCCGGTTTTGATATTTCCTTTATCCTTGATCCGCAAAATAAAGAAAAAAACTGGGAAAATATTCCTATTTTTAAAAATTTTTCCGAATTAAAAAATTTAATTCGGAAAAAAAAGATTAACACTATAATTCTTCCGGAAAACTTCCGCGATTCTCAGACAATGCGCTCCACCCTTTTTGACTGTCTGCCCTTAAAAGTCAACTTCCAATCTTTAAGCGATTTTTCCGAATATTTAACCGGCAGAATACCGGTAGAGGCGATTAATCAAATGTGGTTTCTGGAAAATTTAAGCGAGGGCAAAAAAAGTCTGTATGACAAATTTAAAAGGTTTTATGATTTGATTTTATCGATTTTGCTGTTTTTACTTACCCTGCCGTTCTGGCTGGTTATTGCTTTGGCCATAAAAATAGACAGTCGGGGGCCGGTGTTCTTTAGACAAATCAGAGCCGGGCAAGGAGGCAACCCCTTTACTATGATTAAATTCCGGACCATGAAAACTGAAAATAATGACCATTCTCTTACCAAAGAAAAAGATGAGCGGATAACCGGGGTGGGCAAATTTTTACGCAAAACCCGCCTGGATGAACCTCCTCAATTAATAAACATAATTAAAGGGGAGATGAGTTTTATCGGACCTCGCCCGGAAAGACCGGAATTCATAGCTCATCTGGAGAAAATTATTCCTTTTTATAAAGAAAGGATGCTGATTAAACCCGGGCTCACCGGCTGGGATCAAATTTCCGGAGAATATCATTCTCCCACGGCTAAAGACACCCTAAAAAAACTACAATACGATCTCTTTTATATAAAAAACAGATCCCTGTATCTGGATCTGTCCATAATCCTCAAAACCATTACCACGATTTTAAGCAAAAGCGGGAGATAGGTTTAGCTTTTATAGATTTTAGCTGTCAGCTTAAATAAAAAGGTTAATCCACCAAAGGGTTGGGGTGATTCTTAATTACCCCAAAAATTTCCGGGCGAATCACATACTCCGGAGGATTTTCTTTGTTTTGAATAAAATCCCTGATTTTAGTTCCGCTAAACTTAATTTTTTCTTCCTCAGCGCAATCTTCGTCAAAACAATGCTTTCCGGTTTTAGAATTAAAAACAACTTCGCCCAATTTTAAAATTTTGATTCCCAGCTCCCTTTCCGGAATTTTATCAAAAATTTCCTGAGCCGCAGTAGGGGTATAAAAACGACCTACGCCGGCGTGATCCCGGCCGACGATAAAGTGAGTACAACCAAAATTCCTTCTTATTAAAGCATGCATTACTGCCTCGCGAGGGCCGGCATAATTCATCTTTAAAGGCAAAACCCCGAACAAGGCCTTGTCCTTTCCTAAAAATTTTTCAATTAAAACCTGATAAGCAAAAATTATGCATTCATCATTAAAATCATAAGGTTTCTTTTTCCCGACAACCGGTTGAATAAAAATCCCGTCCGCTTGCTTAAGGGCATATCTTTGCAAAAACTCGTGACCCAAATGAGGGATATTTCGAGTCTGAAAAGCGACTATTTTTTTCCAGCCTTTTTTGCGAAAAATTTCCCTGGTCTGCGCCGGAGTATAATTATACTCCGGGAAAATTCTATCTTTTTCTTGAAATTCTAAAATTTTACCTCCGATTAAATAATCACCTTTTTTAAAAATTTCCGCCACTCCGGGATGGGCCTCATTTAAAGTTCCGAAAACTTGGGAGGCCATTTCATTTTTATCAAAATTATAGATCTCGATATTATCTAAAACCGCTTCTGAGCCGGTAGCTTCATTTACTATTTTGACTTTCTTTTCGTTTTTTAAAAACCAAGCCGCTTCTTTATCTATGTCCAAAACAATCGGGATACTCCAGAGCTTTCCGTCAGCCAGTCTCATCCTTTCCAAAACCGAATAAAAATCTCGGGAATACAAAAAACCCTCCAAGGGAGCATAAACTCCCTGGGCCAAATTCAAAGCGTCTTGAATGTTCTCTTTGTTAACACTGATTTCCTTCATAAAAACAATGCGAATACGCGCGAATTAAAATGCGAATCCTGCGAATTTTTAAGGTGTTATGCGAATTTAATAAAAGTAGATAGTAAACCGCAATCCGTAAACCGAACAAAATCAATAAAGAAACAATTTACAGTTTACGATTTGCCATTTACAGTTTACTGTTCACCATTTACCATTTACGATTTTTATTATCTCCCCATG
>CAYRJF010000073.1:0-4191 GCA_964424365.1 uncultured Gammaproteobacteria bacterium
AGAGCGAGAATACCGACGATAAAGTTGGTGACGAGAGCGAATCTAATCAAGAAAAAAATAAAAAAGAAGATCCTTCGGCAAGCTCAGAGCAAGGCAATGAAGACGAATAATTATCAATAAAATATGACCAAGAATATAATAAAAAAACTGTTTTGCTTACTTTTAGTGGCGGGAATGTTTTTTGTGTCCGCGGACCCTTTGTTAGCCAAAACAGTGGAACTGGAGGGAAAGGATGTGTCCGTGTCTTTTGAAAATTTTCCTTTTGAACCCGAGGTTTTTTATCCGAGTGTAAAGCTTGACGGTAAAAAAATTGTTGTGGACAACCGAGAAGATGATAAGCTTTATTTATCTATTGGTGCTGATATAACCGAGGGTTCGAAGCTGGCTGAGGTTTTGATACTCCATATCAGCGGCCAAGAATATTATATTTCCGACATCTCTCAAAATAAAAAGCAGTTTAGCGTTATAGAAGGCGAGCAAGAGAAAGATTATGATGTCGGCATCGAATTTGACCAGACCGCCGGAAATGAATATCAGGGTTTACCCCTGGGCTTTAATTTGATTATTCGGGCGTCCGAACACGAGAATAGCGGTGATGATTCTGAAAGCGAAAAAGAGGGTGAAGAAGAGGGTTTCGTGGCTTCTACCGGGGGAGTAAGCTTTCAGACTAATTATCCCGAGGATTCCGGAGATCAAGAAAATCCGGGGGAGGACTCGGAAGACGATTCAACTGAAGAAGACTCAGAAGAGGAATCGAAAGAAGAGGGGATAGACAAGGAAGTTAAAGGAGAAAAAATCACCGGTCCGCAAGATAAAGGAGCAGAAGACGAAGGAGATTCAGAGGCCGGAGACAGGGAAGGGGGGGAAAAATCTTTTGGGGAAGACGATTCGTCTGCCGGGGGTCGAGTTTTGGCACCAGGACCCGAGACTGAGGTTAAGGGTGAGAAAAAGGAAGGTACCAGCACTTCAGAGGAAGACCGAGAAAGCAAGGAATTTGAGGAAAAAGAAGATATTTCAAGCGAGAAGGGGACTGAGGAAGAAGCGGAGAAAGGAATATTTTCTTGGCTAAAGGATAATTTCGGTTTAGGCCTGGGTCTTTTAGCTTTATTAATTTTACTTTTATTAATTTGGTTTTTATACAAAAAAGACAGAGATAGAGAGAAAAATAAGAATTAGAAAATTTTTCAGATTCTTTTCAAGGCCTCGCTATTCTAGCGGGGTTTTTTATTCCTTTCCGGATAAATTGCCCATAATATCCGACTCTGTTAAAATTCCTATATTTTTACCTTCCAAATTAGTAATTAAAATTTTATATTGATGGCTTCTTTTCATTTTTTTTATGATTTTTTTGATCGGCGCGTCATTACGACAGCTTATAGCCGGGCGGAGTTTTAGATATTTGAGTTGAGTGTCTAGATCGGTGTCTCGGGCAATCAAATTGATTATCATGTTTTCCGAAATCATTCCCAAAGGGCGATTGTTTTTATCAAGGACAGCTAGGCTACGAATATGCTCTTCATCAAGCATTTTAATGGATTCTTTCAAGGTGGCGGTATCGGGTAGGGAAAAGATTCCTTCTTGCATTATATCCCGGGCGGTTTTTTCCGGGGCCGGACCGAATATTTTGGGAGTTAGTTTAATATACCAAACCGCGGATTGGACTTGGAGGATGTAGCCCACAGCGATAATAAGGGCGATATCACTTCCTTGACTGCCAAAAACGGTCATAGCAATAGCCAGAGCCACAGACAAGTTCCGCATAACTGAGCCGTAAACCAGGGCGATCGCATCCGCTCTGGAAAAAAAGATTTTTCCTATCACCGAGGTAAGGAAATAATTTAAAAAATAAAAAATTACCAGCGGTAGAATTAGGAAAATGATTATGTCGGGGTTGGCAACAATCATTTTTGCTTTTAAGGCCATAGCCACAAAAATTATTCCCACCACGCCCAAAGCGGAGATACTGGAGAAGTTGGGTTTAATATTTTTTTTATAATGAGCTTCTCCGTATTTTTTAAGCAAAAATCTTTGGGTTAAATTACCCAAAAACAAAGGCACAAAAATTACCACGCCGATTTGTTGAAAGGTTTTAAGGAGAGGAACCGAGATCATTTTTCCCATTAGGAGGTTGGCGTAGAAAGGGGTTAGGAGCGAGCCCAAAATCAAACCGATTACCGTCATTTTTACGGCTGAGTTAATATTTCCTCGGGCAAATCCGGTCCAGGATACAGTCATACCGCTTGTAGGAAGCAGGGCCATCAAAACCAAACCAAAAGCGAGCAAGGGGTGGCCTGATAAAAATATTTTTCCCAGCCAAAAAGCAACAAAAGGAATTAGGAGAAAATTTATTATTTGAGTGATGCCCTGCAATTTCCAATCCAGTTCTCCCAGTAAGCTTTTTAAATTTAAGCCCACCATCATGGGATAAATCATCAGAATAGTTAGGGGAATAATTAAGGATTTTAGATATCCCGGATTACCTAGGTATCCATAAATAAGGCCGAGGAGCATAGCTACCGGAATCAGCCAGATGAGATTCTTTTGAATAAAATTTATTTTCCGAAGCATAGTTTTGATTAACCTTTCCTTTGGATTAAGGTTAAATTTCACAATTTAAGTTATGATTTAGTTTACGAACACATTTAATATGCTTTAAGAGTAGTTCCAGATAGAGCAGTATAGTGATTATGATAGTGATAACAAAAACACCGTATAGAATTGGGCTGGATAAAACCAGTTTATACACAAAAGTGCCCAGAACTACAAAGGCGACCAAAGGACAAATAAATCCCCACTGGGTGACATAAAAATCTTGGAAGTGGTTTTTCTTGAAGTAATCGATTAATAAAGAAACACCGAAAAGCAGATACCAAACTTCAAAGGCAAAAGCGATTCCCATTACCAGATAAAAATAAGCTCCCAGCTCAAAGCCTTGCTGATGTTCCAGAAAGTGGCCAAAGCGAAAAGCGCTGATGGCGAATAAAGTAATGTTGGGAATTACAATCAGAAAACTGGGCAGGAATTGTTTTTCCGGCAGTCCGGAAGCGGCAAAATGACCCTTAAAGATAACTATCATTTTGACAAGCAAAAGGAAGATTCCCATAGATCCGGAGATCAGAGACATAAAAGCGGCTAAGTTGGCAATGCTCGGGTTTTGAGCCATAGCCGCAATTCCGGTTCCGACCACGGTAAGCATTCCCAGTAGGAAAGGGTGAAGCAACCAGCCAAAATTAATTTTATTGATATCAAAGCCCTTACTAAAAGAGATGCCCAAGAGCTTGATTTCTGTGTAAAGCACAAAAATAAAAATAAGAGACCAGAAAATCATAGCCGGTAGAAAAAGGCTTTGAAAATTTTGGGAAAAGACAGGCAGAAAATAACGCAAGGGGCCGATAAAAACGTTCATAGTCATTAAGATAGAAATCAAGGGAGCGAGAAGAGCGGTGTTTTTTAAAGGATCATTTAGAAGGGTTTTAAATTTATCAGTTTTTAACCACCCGAAGAGTTTGGTCAAAAAGTAGATAGTCAAAATAAAATGAATTATTGCAAAAGCTATCATTACCGCTTCCAAGAAATAATAATAAAAAGAAGTCAGACCGGATAGCTGGGCTGACCAAAGTTCGGCTCTGGTGATAAGTCCTTTGCCATGTTCCACTGTGTATTGGAGTAAAACAAAAGGCATTACCGCAATGCCTCCGGCCCCGAGAGAAGCTAAAAAGACCAGGGGAGAGAAGTTGGCTAGTTTATTATTTATTTGCATAAAAATTAAATACCATCTGCTGACCTCAGATCAGCTAGAAGGGTGGTTTTTAATTATTAAGAAAAATTATTTCCCTTGTATTAAAAAAGGGATGGAAATAATTTTTCAGTGGCTGTTAAATTTTTTCAAAAATTTATCAGCCACTAAATAGCTTTAAAAGATTTTTCTAAAGCTATTTGGTTATTTTTATATACCCAAAATCAATATAGCATACACCCCCAGGGGGTGTCAAGAGTAATTGATTTTTGGGCCGCGGATTATATTTTGTGTATATAGAATTCAGATTGATTTAAAAAAATAAAAATTTGAAGAAGAATAGAAATATTATAGATTGTTAGTTGTTAAAAGTATAAACTCTAAAAAAACGCCGGTTCAGTGTGAACCGGCGTTTTTTGTTTTTGGCTATTACCCTTTATTTCTGCCCGCCCTGA
>CAYRJF010000074.1:0-4164 GCA_964424365.1 uncultured Gammaproteobacteria bacterium
TTTCTTTTTCTTACCCCCGAGATTTAAAGCCTCGACAGGATATATTTTTTGACGCTTCAGACACAATCGACGAGAACGGAGATAAACTTAGCTATACTTGGTCTTTTGGAGACGGGGTAAAGTTAAATACCCCCTTTCCCAGCCATGCTTTTCTAGCTCCGGGAAAATACCGGGTAAAACTGGAAGTCAGTGACGGAAAGGCTACAAGCAGTAAGATTAAAAATTTGGTTGTGGGAAGGGTTGGAAAAGATAAAGCCGAAACTGAAAAGGATGAGGAAAAAAAGGAGAAAAAGTCCGCCCCGAAAAACAAACAAATTATAGGAGAAAAAATCAAAAATACAGTTTCAAAAAACAAAACTCCAGAAAGTGTGGTTTTTTCAAGCCTTGACGAGATTAAGAAAAAACAAGAAGGCGCAAAAGTTTTTACCAAAGGTAAGGTCGCGGTGTTGCCCGGGGTTTTGGGTTCCCAATATTTCTATATTGTCGGCTCTCCGGGAGTCCAGGTTTATAATTATTACAAGGATTTTCCGGATTTATCTCGGGGAGATTTGGTGGAAGTTAAAGGAAAAATTTCTTTGAGTCGGGGCGAGAAAAGGATAAAAACCGAATCGGCTTCTGATATTAGAGTGCTTAAAAAGAATCAGCCCCTTGTCGCCCAAAGTATTGATTGCGCGGAAATCAGCCTGGATAAGTCCGGTAGCTTAATAGAAACAAAAGGGGAGGTTACTGAGGTTAAGTCTCCCAAGGTTTATTTGGATGACGGCGAAGCCGAGACTTTGGTTTATATTCAAGAGGAAACCGGTATAGAGGCGAGCCAATTTGAAGAAGGAAACGTGTATAAGGTTACGGGACTTATTAATAATTACAATGGTCAAGCCAGAATCATGCCCCGGTCTCCCGAGGATTTAGAATTAGTTTCTCAAAATCAAGAAAAAGAAGAAGCGGAAAACCGGACTAGTTTTTCCCAGGATAAATCTTCCTCAACTTTGGTTTTACCCGCAGAGCCAGAGAAAAAAAGCTTAAGCTTTTATTTAATTTTGGGATTATCAGCTTTACTTTTAATTTTAGGCACTTTTTTCGTTGTCAAAAAACTTGACTCAAGGGGTTAAAAATGTTAAAAAGATTTTAATAATAAAGCGGATTCCAAAAAAGAATTCGTTATTTAAAACCGGAACATTTAAAAAAAGGAGGATTTATGACGTTGTTTGCAGATGAACAAGATTGTTTAGACACAGTACGGGAAGTCATTGCCCAGCAGATTGGCGCAAAGGCGGGAGATGTTACCTTGAGTCAAAGTTTTGAAGCAATGGGTCTGGCTGAAGAAGACGTGGACGATATCCTATTGGATATTGAAGAATCTTTGGGTAATGATTCCTTTCAGTTCACGGGGGTAAAATTCACGAACGGAATAGACGTCTGTAATTATTTGTTTGAACACAAATATCTTTTTCAGGTACCCCTTCAAGAAGAGCAGACCGATCAGCCGCAAGCCCAGGCCATGTAAGGCCTGTCCATTCTATCAACCCAGCGCCCAACCTTAATGGTTGGGCCTTTTTTTTCTGAAAAAAGTGTGCTAAAATAATATTAAGAGCCCAACATATTTGGGTTATTTTAAAGTTTGTTTAATTATTTTTAAAAATTTTGTAATTTTGATCTTGTTTTGAAATTAGAAATTAGAAATTGGAAATTGTTAACATTATGGCTAAAAGAAGGAACAAAAAAGGAGGCGCAAACAATAAAAAACAGACCCGAAAGGATGCTTTGGATTATATGGTTTTACCTAAAATTGAAGTCAGCTCAGAGGTAAAACGGGGAATCGCCTTGGTAATAATTCTTGCTTTGGGCGCTTTAAGTTTGATCAGTTTGTTCGGTCTGGGGGGCAAGGTGGGAGGATATTTGGATAAAAGTTTAATTTTGGCTTTTGGCTACGGCAAATGGATTTTTCCTTTAATACTCCTGGCTTGGGGTTTCTTTTTATATCAAAAAGACAAGGGCTATTTCCGAGGATCTCACTATTTGGGTCTTTTTTTATTTATTTTATCTTCCCAGTCCCTCTTACATATTTTTTTTAACCGGGCCCGCTGGGAAGAGATAGTACATTTGGGCAAAGGAGGAGGCTATATTGGGCTTTTTTTGGTTAAAGGATTTTATAGTATTTTAAGTTTTTGGGGCAGTTTAATCATTTTAATCGCCCTGTTTTTAATTTCCTTAATGCTTATTTTTAATACTCATCTGGGGAATATTTTCGGCAAAAGCAGTTTGATTTTTAAAATTTTAAAGCCGTTTAAATATTTATTTGCCTGGATTCCTTGGTTGTTTAGCTCCCGCGAGGAAGAAGAGTATGAGGAAGACGAGGAAGAAGCTGAGGTCCGGGAATTACCTCTAGAGGGGTCGCGGGAAGAGGCGCCGGCCTTTGCCAGTAAGGCGATTGCGGAAGAAAGTTCTCAAGGTTCCGGGGAGGAGAAAAAAGAAGTTCCGGTTAGAAAAGAAGAAAAAGAAGAGACGCCTTCCTGGGAAACCAGTAATATTAAAATTGACTTACCTCTTAGCCTGCTTAATAAAAAAACCGGCAAGCCGAACAGTGGAGATATTAAGCATAATACTTATATAATCAGACGAACTCTGGAGAACTTTAATATTCCGGTGGAAATGGGAGAGGTGGAGGTAGGCCCCAGTGTTACCCAGTTTACTTTAAAGCCGGCCGAAGGGGTAAAACTGGCCAAGCTGACCAACTTAAGCAATGATCTGGCTTTATCTTTGGCCGCTCATCCTATCAGGATTGAAGCTCCGATTCCGGGTAAGTCTTTGGTGGGGATAGAAGTTCCCAACAAGACCAAGGCCATGGTCAATCTGCGGGAGGTTTTGGATAGTAAAGATTTTAAAAAGAGACAAAACAACTTAATGATGGCCTTGGGGGAAGATGTGACCGGACACAGCTGGAGTTATGATATTTCCAAAATGCCCCATCTTTTAATCGCCGGGGCAACCAATTCCGGTAAATCGGTTTGTATAAACTCTCTAATTGTCAGTTTGCTTTACCAAAACGACCCGGACACTTTGCGTTTTATTATGGTGGATCCCAAAAGAGTGGAGCTTCCTATCTATAATGGAATTCCTCATTTACTTACCCCGGTAATTACTGATATTAGCAAAACTATCAATTCCTTAAAATGGTGTTTAAATGAAATGGATAGGAGGTTTGAAGTTTTATCTCAAGCCAAGAAACGAAATATTGAATCTTATAATCAGAGCGCTCAAGAGAAAATGCCTTACATTGTTTTTATAGTGGATGAACTTGCGGATTTAATGGTGGCGGCCGGCCGGGATGTGGAAGCCGGAGTGATTCGGCTCACTCAAATGGCTCGGGCGGTCGGGATTCATTTGGTCTTGGCCACCCAAAGGCCCAGCGTGGACGTAATCACCGGTTTGATTAAAGCCAATATTCCCACCCGGATCGCTTTTTCCGTGGCTTCCGGGGTGGACTCCAAGACTATTTTAGATGCTTTGGGCGCGGAGAAATTGTTGGGACAGGGAGATATGCTTTTTGTTAGCCCCGAGATTTCCAAGCCGAAAAGAATTCAAGGCGTATTTATTAGCGACTCGGAGGTAAAACGAGTGGTTAATTATATTAAGGAAAGAAGCGGAGAATTTGATTATCTGGAAGAGGTTACCGAGAAGCAAAAAGTGGAAGGTTCTTCAGTTTCCGGATTTTCCTCTGAGGATAATGATACAGATGTTTTTTATGAGGAAGCCAAGGAGACCGTGATTAATTCCGGCAAGGCCTCGGCTTCTTTTTTGCAAAGAAAATTGCGAGTCGGCTATGCCCGGGCGGCCAGTTTATTGGATGAATTGGAAGATGCCGGAGTGGTAGGTCCGGCTAACGGCTCCAAGCCCCGGGAGGTTTTGATTAGTCCGGAAGACTATCAGTCTTTGCAAAGCCAAGGTGTTAGCGGAGTTGATTTGCATAATCGAGAAGACGCAGAAGCACCGGAGAGTTATTTTGACGAGGCAGAAAACAAGGAAGAGGATGAAGAAGAGATAGATGAAGAAAAATACGATTCAGTTGACGAAGCTGAAAAGGAAAATCAAGCAGAGTCACTAGAAGAAGATAGGGAGGAAGACGATAATGATATTCCGGAAGCAGAAGATCCTTCGACTGGTTCG
>CAYRJF010000075.1:0-4028 GCA_964424365.1 uncultured Gammaproteobacteria bacterium
AACAGGCGGTTTTTAGCACTCTTGACAGGGGAGTGCTAATAATGATAACATTCCGACTAGAAGTATAAAAAGTTAAAATAAATCGGAGGAAATTGGAAGTAAGATAATTTAATCACTCTTTATACTTATTTTACCTATTTTACTTTTTATACTTATTTATTTTTATTGCACACGCAAAAAAAATATGCAAGACAGGAAAAAACATATACTTTTTACTATAATCAAAGAACATATTGAGACTAAGGTGCCGGTGGGGTCGAGTGTTTTGGTTCAGAAATACAATTTAGACGTTTCCCCGGCTACGGTTAGAAATATTATGGTAGAGCTGGAAGAAGAGGGTTTTATCAGACAGCCCTATGTCTCCGCTGGGCGCGTGCCCACGGAAAAAGCTTATCAAATTTATATTGAAACTTTAAAGTCTTCTCCGGATAAATTGGTTAAAACCGAGAAAAAAGAATTGGATAAATCTTTAAAACATTTGGATGAGACCGGTTTTAAAGAGGCGGCTAAAATTTTAGCGGAGATTTCCCAGGGCGCGGTTTTTTGGGCTTTTCAGAAAAATAATTTGTATTACACCGGCATTTCCAATCTTCTCCAGCAACCGGAGTTTAGAAAAACCGGAACCTTATTGAGCGTTTCTACTGTGATTGATCGTATGGATGAGATTATTTCCGATATTTTTGAGGACTTGAAAAACGAGAGCAGAATTTTTATCGGTTCGGAAAATCCCTTTGGCAGTTTTTGCAGTACTGTTTTGGCTAAATATAAACTGGGAAATAAAAACGGGATGTTTGGTATTTTAGGTCCTTTAAGGATGGATTATAAAAAAAATATTTCCTTGGTGGATTTTACTTTAGAAAAAATAAATAGATAACAATTAAATTTTAAAATATGGACAGACAGAAATCAACCCGGGACGAAAAAAGAAAATCCAAAGATAAGGATTTAAAAAAAAAGCTTGAAGGAATGCAAAAAAAAATTGATGAAGGAGAGGAAAAATATCAGAGAGCTTTGGCTGATTACCAGAATTTGCTTAAGAGACAAACCAGGGAAAAAGAAGAATTAACCAAATATTCCAACGAGCAATTGATTCAAGAATTGATTCCGGTATTCGATAATTTAAAAATTTCCTTAAAGCATGTAGATGAAAAGAACAATCAGAGCAAATGGGTAAAGGGCGTGGAATATGTGGTTAAACAGTTCAGGGAAGTTTTAAATAACAATGGAGTGGAAGAACTGGAAGCGGAAGGTAAAGAGTTTGATCCCGAGACCATGGAAGCAATTGAAGGAGAAGGAACCGAGGTTAAAAAGGAAGTCAAGCCCGGCTATACTTTGCACGGAAAAGTAATAGTCCCGGCTAAGGTGATACTGGAATAGATATTGGAAATTATCACCCTTTGGGTAATAAAAGACAATAATTTTTTACCAATTTCCCGCTCAGCTTTTCGTCCCGGGAGGGCGATGTTGAGGGGAAAAATTAAACATATGAGCAAACTAGTAAGATGGAACCCATTTTGGGACAACTTCGAAGATATGGAAAAGGCCTTTTCGGAATTTCTACCCGCTTTAAGGGACGACAGCAGGACTTTCACTCCGGCGGTAGACATTTATGAAGACAAAGACAATGTAATTGTAGAGACTCAGTTGGCCGGAATTGATCCGGAGAATGTGGATCTTTCCATTGAAAACGATGTTTTAACCATTAAAGGAGAAAGTGAAAAAAAGAATGAGGTAGAAGACAAGAATTATTATCGCAAGGAAATCAGAAGAGGAAGTTTTTATCGTAATATTTCTCTTCCTACTCCGGTGGAAGGAGATAAAGCCGAGGCGGTGGCAGAAGAGGGCGTCTTAAAGGTAAGCATCCCCAAAGCCAAAACCGCTAAAGCCAAGACCATCAAAATTGAGAATAAAAATAAGTAATTAACACCACCATTTTTTTACAAGAATAATTAATTTTGTAAGAATGGCGTGTTAAATAGTAAATTATGGGAAAAATATTAGGAATTGATCTGGGAACCACTAATAGCGCCATGGCTATTATTGAAGGAGGACAACCAAAGATTTTGGAAAATGCCGAGGGAAACCGAACCACCCCCTCGATTGTGGCTGTTTCCAAAAACGGAGAAAGGTTGGTGGGACAAACCGCTAAAAGACAAGCGGTTACCAATTCTAAAAATACGGTTTTTGCGGTTAAGCGACTGATCGGCCGAAGTTTTGAAGATGAAGAGGTTCAAAAGGATGTTAAAACCTCTCCCTATGAAATTGTTAAATCCGGTTCGGGCGTAAAAGTAAAAATGGGGGACAAGGAACATTCTCCGGAAGAGATTTCTTCTATGATTTTGGGTAAATTAAAAGCGGATGCGGAAGAAAAATTGGGAGAGAAAATTACCGAAGCCGTGATTACGGTTCCGGCTTATTTTGATGATTCTCAGAGACAGGCCACTAAAGATGCCGGAAAAATTGCCGGTTTGGAAGTAAAAAGAATTGTCAATGAACCTACAGCCGCCGCCCTGGCTTATGGTTTTGAGAAGAAAAAGGGCCAACAGGCCGCGGTTTATGATCTGGGAGGCGGAACTTTTGATATTTCCATTTTGGATGTTTCCGAAGATACCGTAGAGGTAAAATCCACCAATGGTGATACCCATTTGGGAGGAGAGGATTTTGATAAAAGAATTGTGGATTGGATTGTGGAAGAATTCAAAAAAGACCAAGGTATTGATTTGTCCAAAGATACTTTGGCTTTGCAGAGAATTAAAGAAGCGGCGGAAAAAGCCAAGATTGAATTATCCTCTTCCCAAGAGACCGACATTAATCAACCCTTTATAACCAGTGATCAGGAAGGGCCTAAACATTTGGACTTAAAAATGACTCGGGCTAAGTTGGAAGAGTTGGTCGGTGATTTGGTGGAGAAAACTCTAGAGCCCTGCCGTCAGGCCTTGAAAGATGCCGGAATGGAAGCTAAAGATATTGAGGAAGTGATTATGGTGGGAGGCCAGACTCGAATGCCTTTGGTTCAATCCAAGGTTAAAGAGTTTTTTGGTAAAACTCCCAACTTGGAAGTAAACCCGGATGAAGTAGTGGCCATCGGAGCCGCGGTTCAGGCCGGGGTCCTGCAAGGTGATGTTAAAGATGTTTTACTCTTGGATGTTACTCCTTTAACTTTAGGACTCGAGACTTTGGGAGGCGTGGCCACACCTTTGATTGAGAAAAATACCAGTATTCCCACTTCCAAATCTCAGGTTTTTTCTACAGCCGCGGATAACCAGACCAGTGTAGAGATTCATGTGGTCCAGGGAGAGAGGCCTATGGCTACGGACAACAAGAGTCTGGGAAGATTTATTTTGGACGGCATTCCTCCGGCTCCTCGCGGAGTTCCTCAAATTGAGGTTACTTTTGATTTGGATGCTAATGGAATATTAAATGTTAGCGCTAAAGACAAGGGTAGTGGTAAAGAGCAGAAAATTACTATTACCGCTTCTTCCAATTTGTCCGAGGAGGAGATTAATAATATGCAGAAAGAGGCGGAGCAACATGCTGATGAAGACAAAAAGAAGAAAGAAGGCATTGAGACGAAAAATCAGGCCGAATCCGTGGTTTTCCAGCTGGAAAAAATGCTTAAAGACTCCGGAGAGAAGATAAAAGAAGAGGATAAAAAAGAATTGGAAACTAAATTGGAAGAGCTTAAAAAAGCCAAGGATGCGGAGCAACCGGACACCGAGGACATCAAAAAGAAGCTGGAGGAGGTTAATCAGGTAGCCCAAAAAGTGGGAACCCAAATGTATCAGCAAGATCAAGCTCAAGCCGGAGGAGAACAGGCCCAAACCGGAGCTGAAGAGGGACAAGCCCAAGGTCAAGCTGAGCAAGGCCCTGTAGAGGGAGAATATGAAGAAGGCCAAAATTCTTCCGCTGGTTCAGACGAAGGTAAAAAGGATGAAGGAAATAAAGATCAAGATGATCAGAGTAAACAATAATAATAAAATTGATCTCTAATTATATTATTGAAATATAGTCTGATTTAATTATATTTT
>CAYRJF010000076.1:0-3986 GCA_964424365.1 uncultured Gammaproteobacteria bacterium
ATAATTGCTTATTATTCAAGTCGGTGCTAAAATTAAAGTAATAATATTAAAATTAAAAAAAAATATGCCCCAAGAGTTTAAACCCACTAAAACTCCTTTTGTAATTTTGCGGATTTTTCCGGCTGTAGTTTTTAGTCTTTTTTTACTGATTTTGTATGTTTTTGCCGTTTTATTAATTCCTTTTTCTCTGCCCAATATAGTTCCTTGGGCGGTTTTCGGTTTAATTGTCGTTGTTCTTGGCTTTTCCGTTTTTCAAGCATTTGTGGTTTATAAAAAAAGAAGATATGTGATTGAAGAAGATCGGGTACTTCAATATTCCGGAGGCATATTTAGTGACAGCCAAACCGAGCTACTAATAAAAAACATCACTCATGTGAAAAGGTTATACCCTTTTATTGAATATGGGATCTTCCGAACCGGCCATATCCGAATCGAGGCTGCCGGTTCCCTGGAGTCAGAGGTGCATATTAGTTCTGTAGATAATGTAGAGGAGTTATTGAGTTTGTTGGAAAAAGCCATGGTTGAAAATGGATTCAATCTGGGCAGAGAGGATTTGAAATATACGGAAAACCCTCACCCCCTGGGTGTTTTCTTTGAAGTTTTCAAAAATTTTATAATTACTGTGGGGGTAATTTTTTATGTTATTTCCGACATAGCCAGTGAAGCCCCGGATATAAGAGAGTTTTTGACCGGAAACAGCGCCTTGCTTACTTTACTAGCTTTAGTTATAGCCATCCCGGTGGTTTTCTGGTTCGGCCTCAGATTTCTGGACCTTTTAAAAAGAGAATACAAAATTTATTCCAATATTATCACCTACACCGAGGGCTTTCTGAACAAGCACTATGCTTTTATACCTTTTAAAAATTTAAGCGATTCAGCCACCACCCAAACTATTGTGGATAGGATTTTCGGGCTTTTCGATGTGAAGTTAAGCGCCCAGGGAAGCGGACATGAAGTTTTGTTTAAAAATTTAGAAAGGGGAAAGGAAATAAGTGAAGCTCTGGATGATTTGATTGACAAGCACAATGACGAGGAGGAGTCCGTGGCTACTGTCGAGCAAAGCAAAGCGCAGCAGGAAATTACGGAAAAAGGGGAGAGTAAAAAAGTAAGTCGGACCTCCGCTCCTGCTCATGCTTTGGAAACCGAGTATACGGGCGAGTTCCAAATGAATATTGCCAGACATGTTTTTCCCATGTATCTTTTTACCCCTCTTGTCGTTATTGGCCTCTTCTTCCCCCCGCTTTTGGGAATAGGTTTTGGAGGCATGTTTTTATCTTTCCTCTCCTTGTTTATTCCGGCCAAGTTTACTAAATACCACATCAAGAAAAAAGGAATGCTTAGTCGCTTTCAGTTTTTAAGGGTCCAAGAAATCGAATTTAATAATGAAAAAATAACCGGTCTGGTGGTTAATAGGAATTTTATTGATTATTGGTTTAAGACCGCCAGCTTTCAATTTTACTCCATCGGCTCCGGGTCTAGTCTGGTTTTAAAGCACCTAAAATATTCAGACGAACTTCTGGAGAAGATCCAAGCTAAAATCGGAGTTAAGCCTCAGACTAAAGTTTTTAATATTGATTCCCGGTTTAGTTTTGTCGAGTCCTTGCGTGCCTCCTTCTTTCTTATTTCAGGTTTATTTCTACTGGCTTTGATTTGGTTATTTTTTGCCGGCGGTTTTCTTGTCTCCCGGGGATACAGTTTTTGGGGAGCTTTAATTCCTTTAGTTCCTCTGGCCCTGATTTGGCTGGCCATTTATGTTTATCAGGTTTTTTATTACCAACGCTCCAAGTTGTTTTTTTATGAAGATGTAGTCTATTTCCAAAAAGGGATATTTTTCAAAAGATTCTTTTATGTGCGTTATGATAATATCAAAGACATCACCACCACCAGATATCCTTTCTCCCGCGAAGGGGATATTAGATTTAACATAGCCGGGGAGACCATAACCCAAACTAAACAAGGGAAGTCCATAAGATCAAATCATTTTATTATTAAATATGTGCCTGATATTCCGGTCCAAGATGAGCTGGTTGATTTTATACTTTTGCGTAGACCCGGGGCGGGTCAAATAAGAGACTATTTGGACGACCCTTCCCGGTATCCGGTTAAAACTCTGAGAAGAGAAATTCCTTCTCTAAAGAATCCTTTGTCTATAACTATTCTGATTTTACTAATTCCGGATGCCGCGCTTTTGTTTTTAATTCTTCAAGTCAGGGGGATAAATAATGCGATTATTTTACTGTTAATATTTTTGCTTTTGCTCGATGTTTTTGTTATCGGCTTGGTCAGTTTGTACACCTTGGTGAAAAGATATGTTATTGAGAATACCCGGGTTCTGGCCAGGTGGGGGATATTCTATAAAAAGCAAACCACGGTGGTGTTTGAAAAGATTGATTTTCTTAATAACAACCAGAACTTCCTGAATAAAATTTTCCGTAACGGCAACATTACTGTCAATACCCTGGGAAGTAGTCGGGCCGAGCTTAACATTAAAAACATAAATTACTTCAAAGATTTTTACGAAGAACTTCACAAGACTTACAAGAGTTTTGATTTGTAACTGATACGGAATAATTAGGGGCTACTAATTTTTTCAAAAATCAGCATCCCCTAATTAACAGTAAAAAATGTACAGAAATTTCTCTGTACATTTTTGTTTGAGGGCTATTGCTCGTTGTGTTAAAATAAAATTATGCTGATCAAAGATTTGCCCAATCACCAAAAACCCAGAGAGAAACTGATGGAGAAGGGCGCTCAAGGACTGAGTAATAAAGAATTATTAGCCATTCTCCTGCGAACCGGCAGGGAGGGGAAGAATGTGCTGGAGGTAGCCGAAGACATCCTCGGAAAATATCCCATGAAAAAGTTAGCCGGACTGGGCTATGAAGAGATTATAAAGATAAAAGGCATAGATTCCGGTAAGGCCTGCTCGCTTTTGGCTTCTTTTGAGCTTACTAAAAGAGCCCTGGAAGTAGAGGATAGCAATTTGCCCCGGATTAACTCCGCCCGGGATGCCTTGGCTCACCTGCAAGAGATTAAAAAAGCCAAGCGCGAACATTTTGTTGCCCTTTATCTGGATGCCCGTAATCAGCTTCTTCATAAAGAAACAATTTCTATCGGTACCCTGAACACAAATCTTGTACACCCCAGAGAAGTTTTCAAACCCGCCCTGGAGAATCTGGCCGCGGGCGTAATTGTAGCCCACAACCACCCTTCCGGCGACCCCGAGCCCAGCGAGGAGGACAGGGAAATAACCGACCGCCTCAAGAAGGCGGGAGAGATCCTGGGCGTCAACCTCGTAGACAGCTTAGTCATAACAGAAGATCGGTTTAGGAGTGTTTTAAAATATAATTAATCTTAAGTATTTTATGATTCCATATCAGGCGAAAAATTCTAAAATCAAAGGCACCAGATATCAAGAGGCCAGAGATCAAACCTTTATTTTGTTTAATCAAATCAAGAAAAGAAGCAAGAGAAAGGTTTATATTCGTTCAGCTTATTTTAAAAAACAAAAAATTTTCTTTGATTATTTTTGGCAGCATCTTTCTCAGAAGCCTCCCAAGGAAAGGTTTAAAAGATTAAAATATTTTAAAGTCGCTGTTGAATTGGTCAGAAATTCCAAAAATTCTCCTAACTCTATACAAAACCCCAACAAATCAAACGAAATCCTGCATCGTTTTGCGGGATTAACAAAAGAAAAAGATCTTTTCTATGTGCAGATTAAAGAAGAGAAAAGAAGCGGTAAAAAATATTTTATGTCTTGTTTTCCTGCTAAATAAAAAATCCTTGCACCGTGTGAAAGTATAACTTCTGGCTCAAGACGGATCTTGTGCCATGATGTGAAGTATAACTTCTGGTCAAGGATTTTCTATGGTTTAATTTTAGTATAATCAATAATTTTGTCAATGGGTCTTGAAACAATCTTTAAGAACAATACAATTAAGATAAAAGTTAAATAAAATTTTATGAAAATTAATTTTACCAAAAAA
>CAYRJF010000077.1:0-3955 GCA_964424365.1 uncultured Gammaproteobacteria bacterium
GCCCCACCACTTCTTTATAGTTTTGAGGCCTGTATTTTCGATAGAGTGTAGCCATACAATTTAAAACTTTTTTTAAAAAAAGTTTTAATATTTCAAAAAAATAAGCGGTATTGATCTTAAAATTTACAGCGAGCAAAGCTCTACGGCCGTAAATTTTAATATCAATGAAATCAAATTTTTAGCGTTTAAGGTTTTATAAAAAAACTTATTTTACTTAATTCACTTATTTTACTTATTTCTTAATTATGTTTTCAATCGCCCCCCACTTGCTACCCTCTTCCTTGGGGATTAACAAAACCACTTCGTCACCGGACTCACCTTTGAAGTAAGTTACGCTTGCGAGTAAAACTCTCCACTTTTTATCTCCGGAAACTACATAGAAACTTCCTTCCTCTGTCTCTTTAAGCTCTCCGGTTACCCTTTCCCGGGCAATCGGGCTGATTTGTTTATAAATAAACGAACCGTCCGGTAAAATAGTCAATTTTAAAATATCGCCTTCCACCAATTTGGACTTAGAGGCGTAGTTAGTCGGGACTGTGTATTGTTGTCCATCCGGCCCGATCATATTTTCTCCGTCAAAAACGCCTTCTATGATTTCTCCTTCCTCCGCCTCTTTATTGTTTTGCGCTTGAGTTGAGCTATGATTATTTTCCCTTATTTCAAAATCTTTGTCCCAATCTTTAAACAAAGCCAGAAGCTTGTCATTATTATCTTTAACATTTCCTAAAAATTTTTTAATTAAAGCGATTTTCTGCGGACTTAAATAAATTCCCGTTTCTTCTTTTTCCGCTTCCTTTTCCCGGACTCCGAATGGGCCGAATTCTTCCTGCTCCCGCTTTTCTTGTTCAGCCGGCTCTTCCGCTCCTCCCTCCTCCTTATCTAAGCTGTTAAAAAATTCAGGATTTTTCTTTTCCGGTTCTTCCGGGGTTAATATTTCTTCTTCCTCGGAAGAGCTTAAGTCCAACTCTTGATAATCTTCTTCCAAAACCCGCTTATCTTCTTCAGGCTCCGGAGCCGGGCCATTATTAAACTGCCCGTATCTTCTTTGAAGCTCGTGGAACAGTTCCACCGGAGAATTATCCTCTTTTTGATTATTAAAAAAAATGTCTTGGTTTTGATTGTCATCACTTTGCATAGTTTTAAAGTATAATGCAAATCCTCAAATATATGCAAATCCCTCGAATTATCTAAAAGTACAAATTAATAATATTCGCATGTAACCTTTAAAATTTGAAGTATTCGCATATAATTCGCTGATTCGCATTTTTCAATAATTCGCTGATTCGCATTGTTGTTACACTATATAAAAATTTTTCCTTTTTAGCAAGGTGGGTATAACTCAATCTAAAAATAAAAAAAGACCGCCCTTAATAGCACGGACTAACACAATAAACTAAATTCAAAATACTTTATTCTAAATTCAAAATACTATTACATAACTCCCTTAATCCTCTGATTAATCTCAGATTCCACAATATTCCTATCCCGGCCGTATTTCAGGCGACTTAGGGATTTTATTTTCTCATCCAAACCCTCGCGAATAACCGCTCCTTGAGGAGGCCAGATAGTCCGCAAGGTAAAGGGACGGCTGGCGGTGTTATCTATTAAAAGCTTAATATAGGCGGTGTATTTCTCAATATTAATTAAATCATACTGATTAAATATGGGGGCGTATTCTTTCTCCATAATCTCGGCGTCTTCCACGCCCACTTTAAACAAAACCCAGGTGCCCACATTACCAAAAACCGCATCCCGGATAGAAGTGTCATTGTTTATAACCAGCTGCCCTAAATATTGGTGAGCCATTATCAGATTTAAACCGTATTTCCGAGCCTCGGATAAAATCGTGTTTACCGAGTCAGTGGTAAAATTCTGAAACTCATCAATGTATAAATAAAAATCTTTTCTTTTTTGCGCCTCCATATCAGTCCGGGAAAGGGCGGACATTAAAATCTTACCCACGAGGATAAGCCCGAGCAAATAAGCATTCATCTCCCCCACTCTCCCCTTGGATAAATCAATCAAAAGAATCTTTTGCTTATCCATCACATCACGCAAATTAAAAGCGCTTTTTTGCTGACCGATTATGGGTCTCATTAAATCATTGGAAACAAACTGGGTAAGCTTGGAGGTGATGTAAGGAACAATATTGGCCAAGGCCGCGTCTCCACCGGCTTTCTCCGCTTGCTTTTTCCAAAAATCCACCACCGTAGGGTCGCTACATTTCTCCAGCTTCATATTTCTAAACTCCGGGTCAGCCAACACTCTGGGGACCTCCATTAAAGTTGAGCCGGACTCCGGATCGCTCATTATGAGTAAGAGAGCGTTCCGCATATACTGCTCAAACATGGGGCCTCCGGTGCTTTTCAGATCATAGAGCTTGTCAAATATTTTAATCACCTCATTAATCACAAAAGTTTTCTGCTCGGGATAACGGCTGTCATACTCAATTAAATTAAGCCCCAGGGGTCTTTCCGTGTCTCCGGGGGCGAAAACTATCACATCTTCCGCTCTTTCCGGAGGAATTCTTTTAATAATATCTTCCACCAAGTCTCCGTGGGGATCCAAAACCCCCACTCCCTCGCCGTTTCGAATATCCTGAATGGCCATATTGGCAATAAAACTGGATTTACCGGTTCCGGATTTACCGATTATATAAGTGTGTCGCCTGCGGTCGTCCCTTTTTATACGAACATCTTTTTCCACACCTCTGTAGCTATTGTAACCTAAAACTATACCTTCGTCCGGCAAATCACCCGGAGCGGCGGCATTTTTGGCGGTTAGCCACAAAATATTCGGGGTTTCGGTTTGAGGCAGAGGAAAATGAAATATGGTGGAGAGTTCTTCGGTGTTTAGGAGAAAACTGTCTTTTTCCGAGAAACGCCTGTGGATAAATCCGGAAATTAAATCCGCCTGCCCTCGGGTAATATTTCGGGATTTAAAGCTGTTTCCGTATTCGTAATAATTAAAATCAGCAAAGGCATTGGCCATGTTTTGCAAATAACCGGTCGCTTGGGCCTTGTCTCCGGCGCAAACGATTACGCGAATATTCACATCCAACCCGGCCTTGGAATTTTTCTCTTCCATTCCCTTGAGCATTTCCTCTTCCATGGCGGATAATTTCTGGGTGCTCTCCTTTTCTTTTTCTTGCGCCTGCCTTTCCTCGCTCTTAAACATATCTAAAATAAATGTAGCTGTTTTGCTAAAAGCGTTTGTTTTCAAGGCCTCCTGGACTCTTTTACCTTGATTAACCTCCCGAACCACTTTATTGATTTTTCTATGCCAGGCCGGCTTCGAACTTCGGACTAAAATTTGGGTGACCATGCTTTCCTCACTGCCCAACTTAGACATAACATTGATCACGGAATTCATTAAATCCGACTCGGTATTATTGTAGGTGCGGATGGGGAAAACAAAATTTCGCTTAGTTCTGAGTATACTTCCGGCAGTGTAGCCTTGCCGGTTAAAAATATTATAATCTTCCACCTCCTCAATTGAGGCCTCAGGGTAGTAGGCATGGATTTTTTGTTCCAAATACCGACTCATCTGTTCCGGGGCCACCACATAAAAAGCGATCTTTTTCTGGTTGGCCACAATCTCAAAGGAAAAATGGTCCTCTCGACCCAATAAACTCGCCTTTAATCCCCGTTGCGCTCTAAGACCGCCGATACTGGAAAAGATTGTCTCTGCCTTGGCTATATCCTCTTTTAATTCTTGGGCGCTGGGTTCTCCCTTTTCCCGATCTTCCGGTTTTTCCTTGGGAAGCTTAACTAAAAAAACTTTATGATTGTGATAACGATTTTTCGCCAGCCATTTTTTAATTACTTTTCGGATTAAAAAAAGTAAAAAAACCAAAATCAGCAAAGTCAAAATTACAACTAAAAAATAAGCCCAGTCCCAGGAGCTAACTGCGGCCCCGCCTAAATTTCCGGCATTTTCCGACACTTGATACGGC
>CAYRJF010000078.1:0-3950 GCA_964424365.1 uncultured Gammaproteobacteria bacterium
CAAGGCCTCACGCATTTTCTCCCGAATCAATCCCGGAGCCAAGCCGTTGGTAGAGACAACCACGCTTGCCCCGAAAAATTTTTTCCTTAAAACCGAGATGATGTTTAAAAAATCCCGGGCCAAAAAGGGCTCGCCTCCGCTTAAATTAATATCTTTTAAACCGCGGGGTAAGTGCTTTAAATCCTCCGCCTGAAGCTCTTTTTTCTCCCTACTTTTCCAAATAAAGCAACGCTTGCATCTGGCATTGCAATTAAAAGTCAAGGCCAAGACCACATCTTTTATTTTGCCTGATTTTCTATCTTCCCACTTCTTTAAAAGGTAAATTTTTAAATTATACATAATTTCTATTAATTTATAACCAAGCTTTTTGCCGGGAAAAAATTTTTGATAAAAATACAAAATTCCCTTCTTTTCCAAATTTAGCTTAAAAAGAGACCGCCTGCCCCCGGAAGAGAGGCCGTGATGATGAATCACTTTTGCTTTGGGGAAATAAACAACTTTAAAGTCTTTGAGCTTAGCCCGATAACAATAATCCATATCCTCTACTCCGAAAAAATAATTCTCATCCAAGTCCCCTATTTCTTGAAGCAAAGTTTTTTTAATCAACAAACAGCCTCCGCTCAGCCAATCCACTGCCGAGCTTGTTCTGAATTTTTTTCTAGTAAACAGATTATAGCCGGTCACAGTTCCCCAAGGTAATATTTTGTAAAGCCAAAAAAGTCTAAAAAACTCATTCAAAACCCCGGGGCGCCTACCCATACTAAGCTGGAGTTTTCCGTCCGGATAAACCATCCGGGGGCCGATTAGGCCGGCTTGCGGATTTTTCCGCGCGTATTCCAATAATTTTAAAAAGCTTTTCTCTAAAAAAACATCCGAGTTAAGCAAAAGCAAATAATCCCCTTTTGCCTTTCCAAGGCCCTGATTAACAGCCCGGGCAAACCCCAGGTTCTGTTCGTTTAAAATCAATTTAAAGTTTTCCTTTCCCGCAAATTTATCTTTCAAATACTCCGCGCTCCCCTCCCCGGAATTGTTATCTATTAAAATGACTTCAGCCAGTTTCCCGCCCAAAACCTCCCGAGCTTTCTCAATCACCCGGGCAGTGGTTTCTTTGGTTTGGTAATTAATTGTTATTACACTAATCTTCATAAATATAATGCGAATCCTCAAATTGAAATGCTAATCCCTCAAATTTTAAAGGTTACATGCGAATAAATTATTCTTTTCGCGTTTTTGATAATTTGCTTTAAACTTATTTTACTTACTTTACTTTTCATACTTATTTTACCTATTTTACTTTTTATTTATTTTTAAGAGCCTCCAAGGACCCCACGAGCAACCAAAAAATTATCCCGTAAGGCAAGGCAAATAAAGTCACCTCTACCTGGCCGTTTATAAAAACCGCGATCAAGCTGGCCGTAAGCCCCCAAAATAAAGGTTGATTATATTTACCTACTTTTTTACCGATTAATCTGACCTTTTTAAAAATAGCGGAAAAAATAAATATTGCGAGCCCCAACCCTAAAACACCCAAATCAATAAAACTCTGCAGGAAAAAATTATTTACCAACTGCTCATAGCCGGGAAAAAGCTGCCGGGAGTAATAAATTATTTGCTGGCCTGTTCCCACTCCGGTCCAAAAATTATCCTGAATCAAATCAAAACAAACCTTTAGCTCCTGCAGGCGAAATTGACTGCTAACATCCACAAAAATCCGGCCCACCCGGAAAACAAGCCCCTCGAAAAAAGAATGCAAAAAAGTAAAGGCTAAAAGCACAAAAACCGAAAAAACCAAACCAAATACAATTCGCTTTTGCTTGTATTTCCAGAAAATATAAAAGAGAGCTAAAAACAAACTGACCACCGCCGCCTTGCCCAAAGACAGAAATACCGCCAAAGCGCCCAAAAAGAAAATTATTAAAATAAAAGGTTTAATCTTGCCTTTCTCCCAAAAATAAAGACCTAAAATCGCCGGCAATATCATCACTAAGACGGCTACGGAAGTGGCAATCGGTCCCAAAGAAATTAAAATGTCATTCCGATTTAAGAAAAAATCCAGGGAAAGGCCCACTTCATAAAACTTATAAAAAATCTGCGCGGTTACAGCCAGAGAGGTAAAAGCTAAACTGTATAAAAAATATTTTAACCTTGTCTGGTTGGTTAAATAGTTTAAGCTCACTAAATAAGTCAAAAGAAAAATCACTACTAATTTTAACCCATAAATAAATAAACGAAAATCAACAATTTCAAAATAGCTTAAAAGGGAGAGTAGTAAATAAGTGCTTAGACCTCCTAAAACCCAATCCTCTTTTAGCTTCAGACTATCAGAATCAAAAACTTTTTCCAAAATCAGAACCATGGAAAGCACTACAACAAAAACCTCCGCCAAATAGGCCTCATAGACCCAGGTGGGAGTAACCGGAAAGTGCAAAAAACTTCCCAAAAGCAAAGAAGGCGGAGTCAGAATTAATAAACTCCAAATTTTTTCTTTAAACAAATAGGAAATGTAAAGCACCAAGGCTCCGGCTAAAACATAAAGGCTTAAAAAATCAAAATAAACCAAATCAATAAAAACCCCCAGGGCAATCAAAAGAAAGCCCGCCAACTTGGGTAGATTTACGGTTTGTGTTTCTAAAAATTTATCTAATCTTTCCATATATCTTGCTCAAAATATAACTTTAAAACATATCATAAAAATAAAAAAAAGTCAAGGAAAATCCTTGACTTTTTAATTTTTAGTCGCACCCAAGGTATCCGGGTGATGCTTCGGGAAAGACCAATGACTTGTCCCCTCCTCCATGAGGGCAAGCCGGATCCGTGGTTCTCTCCCAAGTGTTTTTTGATTCCGGACAGAGAAAATAGGTTATAAACCAATATTCCTCTCCGGTATTTTTATTCCGAGCGATGATTCCGATTTTTTCCGGTATCTCAGTAAAATAAGACCGGTCCAAACTCCAAGTATCGCCACTCAGAAATATCATATCTAGCCCGTTGACAAATTGCCAAGAGCCAACAACGTTCCCAACTATTCGCACTTCATAAACTGCAGGGTCTAAAATTATCTCCCCTTCCCTGCAAACAGAAAATCCGGCAGAAAAATTTTTAAATAAATAATCATTGTTTCTTTTTTGAATAATTACGCAGGTTACGGAAGGACAGCTTAGATCCTCTCCGTCGCAGTCCTGGTCGATGCCGTCTCCGCAAATTTCATTCCTGCCCGGATTCTTATAATAATCATCATCATCGCAATCCCCTTGGTTTTCAGTATATCCGTCTCCATCTTCATCAGTGTTGTTTGCATCCGGAACCAAATAATAAAGGGTTTCTGAGAAAGCGCTTTCCCGGTCTTGGCCGTCACAGCTGGTGGCGGCAAAGGCATATTCTGTTCCCGCTTGTAAATCTGAAATTTCACAGCTAGTAGTATTCTCTGAATTTATAATAATCCGGGGTTCGTTTTTGAAGTCGCTTCCCCTGGGGCCGTAATAAATTTTATAGCCCCTAACCCGATTATCCGCCGGTTTACCCCAAGACAAAATTACGCTGATACCGGGCAGACAGGAAAGATCCAATCCATCACAATCCTGGTCGATTCCGTCTCCGCAAATTTCTATGGCTCCGGGATAAATTAAATTATTTTCATCATTGCAATCGCCCTGGTTTTCAGTGTAAGAGTCACCGTCATCATCAATATATTCCGGATCGGGTTCACAGCCGATATAGCCGGGAGGAGCTAGAGGAAAAACCAGGACCGGGTCTCCTCCTCCGTTTTCACAGCCAGGATCGGTAATCCGCTCCCAATTGTCCCTAGAATCAGGGCATAGAAAAGCGGAAATAAACCAATGGGTTTCGCCGGTGTTTAGATTCTTGATAATAATTCCGCACCTTTCGGGAATGGAATGAAAATAATGCTTGGGAATGCTCCAATTATCACCGCCCTCAAAAATAAGCGACCT
>CAYRJF010000079.1:0-3927 GCA_964424365.1 uncultured Gammaproteobacteria bacterium
TTGGTTCTTCGAAAATTTCTGTGGGTAAAAGTCCCCTCTTCGAGAGGGGATTTAGGGGTGTGTTAAATTTGAAAGTTGTAGAAATGTTATTAAAACCAAGATTTTTGGCGCTTAAAACCTATTACACCCCCTTAAATTCCCCCTCGAGGGGGAACTATACTTTGTTAAACCCATAAAATTCGTTAAAGAACCTAAGTTTTAAATGATATTTTCATCAATAAATAGTTTTACGGCTGTAGAGCTTTGCTCGCTACAAAAACAAATCATAAATCTCAAATCTTAAATCATAAATGAGAATGTCGGGGATGCCGGACTTGCCCAGCCCTTCTCGAAGGGCTGGATTGCTCGCTCACACGCTCGCAAAACCTTTTGTCGGGGATGTGGGATTTGAACCCACGACCTCCACATCCCGAATGTGGCGCCCTAGCCATCTGGGCCAATCCCCGAAAATTTAATATATAGCAATAAAACCTTGAACCTAAAAATAACTACACACTAACTGTTATGCCCCGCTCCTCGAGGGGGGGGTGAGCCCTTGCCCCGCCCTTCGGGAAGGGCGGGGAATCCCCGGTTACGAATTACGAATCCGTTACAAATTTACGAATTAAAATAATATTAATTTTATGTATAAAAATTACAAACTTACCACCCGCCTCTCCGGGCCCAAAACCAACTTCAGCGAAGTGAGCAAATCTACGGCCCAAAACTAACAGCTAGAAGCTAACTCCTAAAAGCTAAGGTCAGTCTCGGGTAGAATCTGCCAGATAATTTAGCAAATAGGAAATAATTGACAAGACCACGCTAAAAGCCAAGGCATTTAAAAAACCGGACACGGCAAAACCTTGAATAATTGAGGAAACCAAGAGTATTAAAAGAGTATTGATAATAAAAATAAACAAACCAAAGGTCAGAACATTAATAGGCAGGGTTAAAATTATCAAAATCGGCTTCAAGGTAATGTTAAGCAAACCTAAAAACAAGGCAACCCAAAGAGCCGGCCAAATGCCGGTTACTTCCACTCCGGGCACCAAATAGGCGCCTAATAAAATTGCCACCGTGGCCACGAGCCACCTTAACAATAAGTTCATAGGTTATATAAATCTCTAAATCCTAATCTCTAATTTCTAAACAAATATTAATATCAAATTTTCGAAAAATTAAAAAATAATTATACCTAATCATCGTGTACATTATAATGCACACGACAATGTACACGAATTTTATAAGCTAAAAGCTAACAGCTGATAACTAAAAGCTGATTTAAATTAGGTTTACTATATCATTAAAGGTAATAACCAAAATCAAAAGGATCAAGAGGATGAAGCTTAGATTATGAACCAGAGCTTCCACTTCTTTTTTAACCGGCGAACCCTTGATCTTTTCAATAATCAAAAACAACACCCGCCCGCCGTCCAAAGCCGGAATAGGCAGGAAATTAATTATAGCCAAATTAATGGAAAGAAGGGCGGTAAACTGTAAAAGGTAAGCAAAACCTAAATCAGCGAATTGGCCTGTTAAAGCCGCAATCCGCACCGGGCCCCCGATTTCCGCGGCCACGCTCTGTCCCATTATCAAATCCTTAACCAAGCCGAATAAAGCCACTATAATCGCTCCGGTTAAATAGACAGTTTCCTTGATTCCTTTCCAAATCGCCTGATACCAAGGATATTTAACCACGGCGGTATTAGCAATGGCTATGCCCACGCCCGGCTCTCCGGTCTTTTCTATAGTGGTGGGAGTAATGGATTTGTTTAAAACCTCGTCCCCTCGTTTAATCTGATAATTCAATTCTTCACCTTCGTTTTTTTTAACAAAACCGTTAACCCCTTCGGTGGAGGTGAATTTTTGATTGTTTATGCTTAAAATAATATCCCCCATCTTGAGGCCGGCTTGCTTGGCCGGGGTCTCGGGTAAAACTTGCAAAACCGTAACTTTTTGATCACTCACCTGAGCTCCTTTTTCAAAATCTCCGGTCGCGGCCTGGGGAAGACCGATCATTAACCCCAGAGATAACAAAACCGCGGCCAGGACAATATTCATACTCACCCCGGCGGAGAGAATCGAGGCTCTCTTCCAGATTTTTTTATGGGAAAAACTGTCCGTATCTTTCTGATTCTCCCCGTCCTCTCCTTTAATCTTCACAAAACCTCCCAAAGGTATCAAATTAATAGAATAAACCGTATCCCGAGCGTCATCTACGGCCTTGTTGCCCCAGACAAACTTCCATTTTCCCTCTTTACTTTTATAAAATCCGGCCACTCGGGGAGGAAAACCAAATCCAAACTCTTCCGCCTTCACCCCCAGCTTGCGGGCGACAAAAAAATGCCCCCACTCATGGACAAAAACCAAAACTGATAAGACTATTAGAAAAATGATTATAGTAGTAAACATATGTTATAATGCAAATACCACGAATTGTATGCGAATCCCTCAAATTTTAAATGTAACATGCGAATAATTTAATTCGCATCATCTTTATTTGAGGTATCTGCATAAATTTGAGGATTTGCATTTTTATACAGTCATTATATCCTTTTCCTTCTTTTCCTTTATCTCCTTAATTTGCTCATTCTTTTTTTCCACTTCTTGGTCCAACTCCTCAATAAAATTATATTTATCATCCTCGGTGATTTCTTTGTTTTTCTCCGCTTCTTCGATTTCCTTTTTAGTCTCATCCCTTACCTGCCTGATAGAGATACGGGCCTTCTCCATTTTTTCATTCAATTTTTTTACCAGTTCTTTTCTTTTCTCCTCAGTCATTTCCGGTATTTTTAAACGAATTTTTTCGCCTTCATTGGCGACACCAACTCCCAGCTCCGCCTCGGTTAAGGCTTTTTCAATATCCTTGATTACATTCTTGTCCCAAGGAGCGATAGTAATACTGCGGGAGTCTTCCACACTAATATTGGCCACTCCATTCATGGGCATCCGAGTGCCGTAAACTTCCACAAACACTCCCTCTAAAATAGCTGTCGAAGCCCGTCCGGTTCTAATCCCGGAAATGTCTTTCTTGAAAAAATCAATAATTTTATCAAATTCTTCTTGACGAGATTCTAAGTAGGTATTCATATAAAATTGCTGGTGACTTAGAGTTTAATAGAACTTTAAGCCGACCAAATTAATATCTAGTTTGTTTAGGCTCCTGGCCCATGCCCAGATAAAGAACCCTGGGTTTTTTGAAGTCAATTATTAAATCCGAGCTTTTCCGAGAGCCGGGAAGATTTATAGTCGCCCAATTCTCCCCCATATCCAAAGAACGATAAAAAGTGGTATTGGTAACATAATAAATTTGACTACAATTTTGGGGGTTCAGGGCTACAGCATTAATAATAGCCTCCTTTTCCGGTGTTATCAACTCTACCCGGCTCCAAGTCTCGCCTCCGTCTTCAGATTTAAGCATTCCATAGTTAGTGGCTATAAAAATTAAACCGTCCTGCGCCTTGCAAAGCTCTATATCTCTAACCCGATTACTGTTCCTGAATTCTTTTAATTTATCTTTAAAATTTTCCCAGTTTTCTCCGCCATCCTGGCTCCGGGAAATTCCATCCTTCTGTGTGGAAATAAATAAAATCCGGCTATCCTGAGGTGAAACCTTAACTTCTTTTATACTTGATTTGGCCCGGTGAATTGCTTGCCAACTTCCGCCTCCGTCCAAACTCTTGATCACATCTCCCCGGGTGGTGCCGATATAAACAACTCGGGGATTATAATGATCAATCGCGATGGAATTAATGCGGGTTTTAGGATCATCGTCATAATAAACAGAAGACCAAGTGCGGTTGCAATCCGTGGATTTGAAAACCTGATTACCGGCGGAAGCATAAATTATACATTTGGAGTCAGGGTGGACGGTTACGGCATTAACCGTCTGACCCGGAAAAGTATCCGCTCGGGTCCAGCCATTGTCAAGGTTATAAGTATAGAAAA